>JAAYNP010000046.1 GCA_012520795.1 Bacillota bacterium | reverse complement strand
CTTGCTTGCATATATAAGCGAAAGGGGCGAGAGATGTGTTCGCCAATCTAACCATACACGATACCAAACTCGAGGAATGTCAAGGTTTATACCGCTGTGCATGGACCAGCTTCCACATTTGGAAACACTCCAGCTTCCAAGATCGCATCCTATACATGCGGAAGATGCGCAGCTTGATTGTGGCTCACCTGGATCAGCTGATCGACATAATATGCGCTGATACAGGCAAAGTTCCGGTGGAAGCGGTCACGGCGGACCTGCTGACAGTGGTGGATTACCTCAAGCATGTGGAGAAACACGGGGTCAAAGCGTTGAGGCCGCAGAAAGTACCGACCCCTTTGACACTCTTTGGGCGCAGATCCTGCATCGAATACCAGCCGCGCGGTGTGGTGCTGGTGATATCACCCTGGAATTATCCGTTCCAGCTGTCTTTAGTACCGGTGATCGCCGCCGTTTTCGCCGGCAATTCCGTGATTCTGAAGCCTTCTGAAGTCACACCAAAAGTGGGTGCGGCTATCAAGCGGCTGATTGAATTGTGTGAATTCCCGCCGGGAGTGGTGCAGGTGGCCTTGGGTGGTAAAGACCTGGGTGCGGAACTGGTTAAAGGGGGCCCCGACTATATTTTCTTCACCGGCTCGGTGCGGACTGGAAAGACCATTCAGCAGGAAGCGGCCAAACGGCTGATCCCTACCACCCTCGAGTTGGGCGGCAAGGACCCGATGATAGTCTGTGCCGACGCCAATCTCAAGCGGGCGGCCAAAGGGGCGGTTTGGGGCGCTTTCACCAACATGGGCCAGGTGTGCATGTCGGTTGAGCGGCTGTATGTGGAGCGAAGTGTGCATGATCAGTTTGTTACTTTACTGGTCGCTGAAGTGGAAAAGCTCACTCAGGGATCTGGCAGTGATCACGATCTTGGCGCCATGACCTGGCCGGGGCAGGTGGAGATTGTTAAAGAGCATGTTAACGATGCTTTAACCCGTGGGGCGAAGCTGCTGACGGGACTGCCGCCTGACAAGTGGGATCTCAGCAAAGGTTTGTTCATACCGCTCATGGTTTTAGTGGATGTGACACCGGAGATGAAGATCATGCAGGAAGAAACTTTCGGCCCAGTACTGCCGGTTATGCCCTTCGAAGATATCGATGAGGCAGTCCGGCTTGCCAACGGCACCAGCTTTGGGCTAAACGCCAGTGTATGGAGCAGCGATCTGAAGAAAGCGCGCCGGATCGCACGGGAGTTGGTATCGGGGAATGTGGTGATCAATGATGTGATCATCAGTGTGGCCAATCCGCATCTGCCCTTTGGCGGTGTGAAAGAAAGCGGTATCGGCCGCTACCACGGGGAAGTGGGCTTGCAGACATTTTGTCATCAACGGGCGGTTGTCGTTTCCAGAGGACGAAGAAAAAGCGAGCTCAACTGGTATCCGTATCGGGGCAAACTGGCGTTGTTTAAGAAGATGGTGAAGCTGCTATATGGAAGGAAGAGATGAACCGGGAGAAGAATGGGATCATTCATGACCATGAGCATAAAAGAAGGGCGGTGTGCATGTGGCAATTAACTCCAGTACCAAAGTTTCGGGCTGCACATTTACCGAAGTGATTCCCTACCGTCAATACACGAACACAGAGGGCGGCTGGCGGGATGGGATGGTCACGGGCAACGGGCATACCGGTGTTGGGATGTCCACGGCCGCAAGCGCACTTTTCGGTATTGCTTTCATCCCGGTCATCAGCCGCGTCTGCAAATGCGGGAGCATGAGCTTTCGGACAAATGATGCTGATTGCCAATATTCCAGATGTTCCTTGAAAAATCCTGCCAAAATTCTGCTTATGGGGATGCTGGCATCAGACGGCATTGACATTTTGCTTACCCGCATATATACTAAGTATATACATACCGAGTATATAAGAGAACTCATTAAGGAGAATCACCGTGGCGGTAAAGCATCTGTTCCTGGCGTTACTAACCCAAAAAGAGCTGCATGGGTATGAGCTCAAAAACGGCTTTGAAGACTTGGCCAGCGGCAAATGGCCGCTGAACTTTGGCCAGGTCTATCAGACATTAAGCCGCCTGGAGCGTGACGGTTTGATTGAATCATATGAAGTTATTCAGACCGATAAACCGGATAAGAAAGTTTACCGAGTCACTGAAGCCGGGAGAAAACACCTCGAGGATTGGCTTTATGCCGAGGATAACTGGAACCTGTTCTTTGATGAACTGGCTTTGAAAATAATGGCATTTGATCTGATCAACTCCCGGGAAGCCCTGGAAATCCTGCGGGGTTACCGCAGTTTTATCTTACGGGTGATCAAAAGCCTTACTGAGATGCTGGGGCGGATGAATCCCACCGGTTCCGCCGGCTCTACCCACTCTACCCGGGTCATGCTGGTGGAACGCAACCTTCATCGGGCTGAAGCGGATCTCAAGTGGGTTACAAGTATGATCGAAAGGTGGCAGAAGTATGATTGAGCTGATCAGCATTACTAAAGTCTACGGCCAAGAGCCAAACACAGTTACAGCACTGGATCGGGTCACACTGAAACTAAACCCCAATGAACTGACGGCTGTCATGGGGCCTTCCGGTTCGGGAAAGACTACGCTGTTGAATATTATTGGGTGTTTGGACAGTGCCACAGCGGGAGAGTATCACCTGGATGGGGAGAATGTGGCAGGGCTGGATTTAAAAGCCAAGGCCCGGCTTCGCAATGAGATGTTTGGTTTTGTCTTTCAGGCCTTCAACCTCCTGCCGGACAAAACTGTCCTGGATAACGTGATGATCCCCTCCCGCTACAGCCGCAGGCCCCGTAAAGAGTGGAAGCCTAAGGCCATGGCTGTACTCGAACAGATGGGGATTGCAGATCTGGCCCTGCGCTATCCGGATCAGCTGTCCGGGGGGCAGCAGCAGCGGGTGGCTATTGCGAGAGCCTTGGTCAATGATCCAAAGGTGATCCTGGCGGATGAGCCCACCGGCAATCTCGACAGCGCCACAGGCAGGGAGATTGTCGACGTCTTGAAAACCCTGGCTGATAAACAGGGGAAGGCAGTGGTGGTGGTCACCCACGACGGGATGGTGGCCAGCCAGGCGCATAGGCTTTTGCAAATGATGGACGGCCGGATCATCGATGATTCGATGTTGGATTCTAGCTCTGTAGTATTTTCCCATCCTAACTTCTGAGGGGTGAGCAAATGAAACCTCTGTACAAAACATTACTGATAATCGGGATTGCCATGGGTGTGGTGGCCACTTCCTTGATCTTTGGTGTGGGCCAGGGAATGGTTATGCATATTCGGGAAAAGGATCCGAATGATCTGGATATCTATGCGGTTTACCAGCCGACCAGCAGCGGTGGGATTACAGGGATGACGCTGCACTTTGCCCGGGAGATCGCCGGCTGGCTGCCGGATGATGTGACAGCTTCAGCAGTAACGTTTGACCGGTATGACGCTGAAGTAAAAATTGGCGCTGAATTCTTCAGTTCAAGGGTAGTCGGGGTCGATGCTGGGTTTGCCACATTGTTTGACTTGGACATTACCGAAGGCCGATTTTTTTCAAAGGAGGATCAGGACAACCGCAGCAGAGTCTGTGTGGTAACCAATGATCTAGTGGACTTATTCGGCAGGGAAGCATTGAGTTCTTTCATGATCAACGGTGTGGAGTATGAAGTAATCGGTGCTGTGCAAGGTGATGTCAATCTGGCGAGCTTGATGCACGGCAATTATTCCTCTAGCAGTGTTTTCCTTCCGATAGAGACTTGGTATGAACAGTTTGAGGGCAGCTTTTATGCAGGGGTGACCATGCAGCTGGCCGTTCATGCACCCGGATACAGCAAGGCTGATCTTAACCAACTGGTCTCGCAAAACTTGATTAACATGGAGAGCGCACCAACGCTTAAAGTGGCAACCCCCAATGAAAAAAACTATAATGCGTGGGCGCGGGATCTGTTGATCTTGGCCGGGATTTTCTTCGTGGCTTTTCTCGTATTCCTGCTGGCGGGGCTGAATATTATCCAAATTGCGTCGGCCAATGTCTATGATCAGCAGCGGGTGTTCGGCCTGAAGGTTGCTTTGGGGGCTTTACCCAAGCATTTGGCAGGGGAAATCACAGGCGAGATTGTGGCCTGCGCTCTTCAAGGCGGGTATTTGGGCATTGTGCTGGCTGGAATCGTGAATACAATAATGAACCACTATGTAGGGATGTACTGGGCTGCTTTCAATATATTCACGGCTATTGCAGGGATGATCCTGGCACTGCTGGTGGGCTGGATCACATCGGTGATTCCGGCGCGGCAAGCAGCAAGAATCGACCCTGTGGCAGTGCTGCGGCAGGAGAGGTGAGGGTGATGAAACGCAAGCGCAAAAACCGTTTCTTTGTCTTTCAAGCTTTTGTCATCGGTGTGGTGCTGGTCATTGTCATCGGCCTGACAAGAGGGATTATCTATGAGGAAGAGCTGGCACGGGCACAGTATCCTCCGGGTATTTCGGTATTGGGGATATCCAAAAAGGGGCTCTATGGGTACCTTGGCCCCTTGCCTCTGGATTATATCAATGCAGCTGTGGAACAGGGCGGCATGCTCACGGAGTATTGGGATGCGAAGATGAACGGCAGCGGCCATGATTACCTCGGCACCAATCACCTTTATTTGGAGGTGTTTAACCCGAATTTACGGGCCGGCCGGTATTTTACCAAAGAGGAGCAGGATCAATTAGTCTGCCTGGTGAGCGAAAGCCTGGCAAAACAGCTGTACGGTACGATTGCCAACAGCCTTGGCCATACATTCAGCTCCAGATCGCTCCGGGCAGATCTGGAGATCATCGGGGTGATAGAAGATGGAACCGAGCTGCCGGTCAAGACCGTTGATATAAATGGCTATGAGCAGTATCAGTTCAGGTTGGCTTCAAACCGCTTTGTGATTTACCCCGCGGCAGCTTTGCCGTTGGAGGACTGGATGGGGCTGTACCGGAGCATTTGGCTTGAGGGCAATGTGATTAAAGCAAGAGCGTTAGCAAACTACTTGGAACGCTTGGACTTCGAAGCATCGTATGCAGTAAATCCTTTCCCGGCGCAGTATGTTCCCGATCCCCAGTCGCAAAGCATTTTGATCGCCGTTCTGGTTGGTTTTGCCTGTTTGGTAATGATTGTGGCAGCTTTGGGCATGTTTGGGATGCAGATGATTCAGGTTATCAGGCGCAGGCAGGAAATTGGCCTGCGGATGGCTGTTGGTGCCATGCCTCACCATGTGTTAAAACTGATTCTGACAGAGTCGATGCTGACAATCTTGATACCCAGCAGTGCGGGGGCAGCCGTTGGGTACCTGCTCCATCCGGTAATCAGCCGGCTGGCATTTCCCGTGCTTTTTGATGGGGCGTTGGTGTTAATCGCCTTTGGGGTTTTGGTAGTGTTCACAGTCCTGGTTGGTTTTTACCCGGCATGGAAGGGCGCAACGCTGGATCCCATTGAATGCCTGGGCAAAACGCCGAGGCTGAACTAGCTAAGGGAGGTGGCTTTGATGGCTGGAAGGGTGAATTATAAAATTGTGTTTAATCTGGTGCTGACAGTGATCCTAATCGGTATCCTGGGATTTAATTACCAGCAGGAAAAGCTTACCCGGGAGGATATTGCCAATACCCAAGGGAGGCCGCCGGCAATTGGGAGCCTGGTTCCGGAGTTTTACGTCACTGATGCGAATGGCAAAAAGGTGAGGTTTCAAGATTTGCAGGAGTGGACAGCGATGATCGTGTTTTGGAATATTGGCTGCCAACCGAGTGTCAGGTTTCTGGAGGCTTTGTGTGAACTGGACTTTGCCGATAGTCCAGTGCAGGTGATGCCTGTGAGTGTTGTGGATTCGCTTGATGCAGTAAGGGCTTTTTATGAGCAAAGGGGCTGGGACTTCCCCATATATGTGGATGCTGACAGGTCTACCAAATGGGCGTTCAAGGTTACGATCACTCCATCCTTTTACTTGATTAATAATGAGGGGAAGATAGTTTACCGCCAGTGGGGCTCATCGCAGCAGGGCTTTGATTATGTGGCAAATTGGGTTGGGAGTTATTGAGAGATGCAGCATATCCGGTATCTATAAGACAATCTCGGGTTGGAGCAACAGTTAATGGAATGAAACCTGCTTAAGGCAGCAGGCTTCATAACCCTTGGTGCAGGCGGAGAAGTGCCCAAAGCAGTTATAAATTTACGCCGTAGTAGTATTGAGTTAAACAGGTGAGGTATAAGTTACCGACTTACTGCAGCGGGTGTGGCTTCACCCTGTGCAGCCAAATATCCTACCTTACTATATAAGTCTTTCAGTCTGTGACTTCCTATATCAATTAAAGGTTCGTACATAAAGGCATTTAAATGGATGTATTCTGGGGAAATGATGTTAACTTCGTTGAGAACTCTAATGTGATCGTCAAAGTCACTATTTGACCGGAAAGTCTCTTTGTACAGCTCCAGTAGTTTCGAAGTTTGATTCTTCGTAAAAATACTAGTGTTAGATATGCCGAGTGTATTTGTCATGTAGATTTCTGCTTTTAACCTCAATGCCATCGATAAGATGACTTTGTATTCGAGGTGTATGTCTGTATCTCCACAACATGTACCGTTGGCTATTTCGTCCGCACATTCGAAAATCAGATCGATAACTGTCCGGGCTGTGTCATTCTGTAATCCCTCTTCTAAGCGCAGAATTTTTTTATAAATATCGTTTAAGTCTGCAATCGTCAAATTGTAAGTATTAGGCTTGATGTGGAGCATGCTTGTCAGCTCATTATAGGCGTGTTCGGCTTCATCCCTTTGCGTACTTGCACATGCACTAGAACGAAAGCAATCAGCAAGGTTTCTCGCAAATGGAATAGATGCGACCGTTTTATATTTATTGGAATGAATCTGGTTAACCCAGCCACGAAATACATTGTTTAAGTAAGCTACTCGTTGAAACTTTATATTCCCGGGCTCAACCATATAGGAATTTGGATGATCTAGTCCTAAGCGGGTTGCAACAGAACGGAAAAAATCAAAGTTATGGGTCATAATGATCATTTTGTACCGCCCTGAACTGTGTAACTCAGCCAAATAGTGCACTATAGCGTGTTTGTTGCGATAGTCGAAGGAATCTGCTATATCGTCAATGACTAGTAATTTTACCTTTCGTCCGCTTTGTTGCTTGTCTATTTCCAGCTTATATAAAATATCCAAGAAATAAACTGCTCTTCTTTCGCCTCGGCTCAAAGTCTCCTGAAGAAGCTTTTCATCAACTATTCCGTCTCCGATGTCCTTGTCTCTATGTTTAAACTCCAGAACAGTGGTGTCATCAAGCCCCAAAACGGTATCCGTTTTGTTTCCAATTAAAACTTTGAATGGAAGAACAAAGCGGGAGTTGAAGTCTTCAATTATCTTTTCCCACGTGGTTTGCTCCTTTTCTGCATTTCCGACTATTTGTCTTAGTTCTTCTTCTATTCTGGTGTAGTTATCGATGTACTCCGCAAGCTCTGCTTCAGCTTGTTTAAAGATGTAGGTCCAGTATCTTTCTACAAACAAATCCATATTTTCGAGTTCGGCCAAGAGATCTTTATGAGGGGTAAGAAGTTCGCGCAGTTTCCTGCCCTGTTGATTTCTGCTCAACTGAGCATCTAGTCTTTCCCATTCTCTTTGCAGTTCTGCAGACTCGTGGAGTTGTCGTTTTTCCTCTTCAATTAACCGACTCAACTCGGAGTATGCATTTTCGCCGCTAAAGGTTTGAGCTTGGTCACCTTCAGTTCCCGCTTTAGGATTTAATATTATACTGTGATTGGCCTTAAAGAATGAATGGTTCTGAAGACTGTCGCTTACAGCTTTAAGATTATAGTGATCAAACATCCCTTTTCGGAGATATTTAGATTTTTCCAGCAACTCATTGTATTTCTTGATGTACTCGTCAAGGACAACAGGCTCAACTAAAGTGCTTAAATTCTTGACATTTGCCTCCTCGAACAAAGCCCTGAAATTTGGAAATGCGCTGTAGCGCTCCAAGTAATCCAGTCGTTCATTCGATCTAAGAAGCGTGTACATACGTTTGGCTATATCAGGGAACTTAGCTTTTAAATCCTCTTCCATGACCGCTTGTCTCCGTTGGGGATCTCCCCCTCTATAGCCCATAACCTCAGATATTTTTCTCATCAACCGTTGCTGTGCTTCACGGAGCTCAACTGTCTTCTCCTCGTATTGCTGCCTCAGCTCTGACGAAGCAACTAGTATATTGTTTCTAGAATTTGGCAACAAGCCGCTGCCCGCTGCAGATGTTTCAGAATCAATTACTAAAACCTCGTCTGAGACTGGACGAGATCCACAAGACTTGATTACTTCACAGATAGTCTCGGCGTCCGGGTTTAGCCTGTCTCTAGGCTCTGTATTCTTTTCAATGGCCTTAAATGTATTTGCAAATGATGTTTTCATAGTGCCATTTGGAGCATATATTACCACTGCGTTCTTACCGTTAAAATCCACTGTTTCGTCCAGGTATCTGATTCCAAAGCAGTTTTTTAAACGGATTCTAAGCTTTTCCAAGGTATGACCCCCTATGAGACAATTTTGACGTTTTCTTGGAAATCAATGGGAAATATACTTTTCATAATGAATATAACATTAATACCACATTGGATCAAGTTTGAAAATTATAATGACGGTGTCAACTTTTTGTAGGATAAGCCAACTTTGATCATCCTTTTGGAATAGAGCCCTAGAAAGGATAATAGCCGTTTTGAAGCGCTCTTAGGCAATAGAATGCTGGAATCACTTTCCCAAGTCTTAGTATAATTACATTGTTATGATGTTCTTGGACGATCTCCTTGAATTTTTGACTTACCTTGCTTACCAGGCTGACATGGGCTTCTGTGCAGCTTCCCCCACAGTCTTCCTGGCTGTAGATTGCTATGCCGGACCAATTGTTTTTACATAGCCACCAAATTCCTGAATCCGCTTCTTATCAGAATCATCTTTCGCATCTTGCTTAAGCTGCTGAATAAGCAGGGGAAGTCAACACTTTTCCGGACATTCCTTAAGCGACACCAACTAACGATAGCTCTTGGTACTGGTTGAGCCATTCTAGCGGGCTAAGATAACCTAAGCGTTTGGACACGGCGGGTGTT
>JAAYNP010000004.1 GCA_012520795.1 Bacillota bacterium | reverse complement strand
TTGCTGTAGATCCCGCTCAAAGCTACCATGCCGTTAATCCCATAACTGCCGCCGCTGCCTGCTGTAGGGGTAATCACGAGCATCCGCTCGTTGGTTTCCGCCACCACTGCAGCGTCAAAAAAGAGAATGTCGGCAGCAGTAATCCTGGCTCCTTCGCCAACAGTAGCGAGCGTATTATTAATGTAGACAGGATGGTTATATACTCCCCCAACAGAAGCCCCTGCCTCGGAGCCGCTCCCGGCTGGGCTGTACCAGGAATCGATATTACCGGCACCAAAAACTCCGGTGATATCAGTGACAGCCTTAATCGTCACTGGCGCATCCATTACGGGCCGGAAACACCCCACCCCGTATTTTTCACCGTATTGCTGATCAATCAATGCCTGGCCGGGTAAATTCGTGGGTATCCATTCTTCATTCAAAGGATAGCCTTTGATGTTGATAATGGTTCGCCCACTGGTATAGGCATGGGCATTGTTAGTAAAATAAAGCAAGCTTACAGAACCAACAATGGACAAGTTTTCGGATTTGCCTTTGGAATTGGCATATCCGATCAGTTCTTTATGAAGGCCTAAATCAGTTTTAAGATTGGAGAGTTTATTGGTAATACTGCTGAACCCCTCGTACTTGTGCCATCCAAACTGATAGGGTTGAATCACTTGGGCATTGATCCCGACGCGGGCAGCTTCTAAGAATGGACTATGTTCTGTATAGGCTAGAGCTGTACGGTTGTAGTCACCGTAGGCGACTGCCGCGCTGATGGCGATGGACGCATTAGGTTCGTCGGGCTTAGCCTTGTCACGGGCTGTGGAAACGACATTACTGATGGCATGATTGGCGACACCGCCATCAATCACCCGGGCTGCGATGGTGATGCCATTATTCGCTTTGACATTGGCACCGAATGTAGCCTTGGCTATAGCTGAGTTATTGGTATTAACAATGGTTACAGCACCTGCTAATTTTGGTTTGACAGCAGTACCGCTCTTAAGATCTTTTTCCTGCTGCTGCCCCATCTTTTTGCTGATATAATCCTGCACTTTATCAGCTGCTTTAGAACTATATTTGATCACAGCACCAGTCGTACCGGCCTTGGCTTCAGCTAAAACATAATTCTTCGATGTGAAATCCAAAGCTTCGACCACAACATTGTCCAGTCCTTCTACGTACCCTCCAAAGATTGCTTCAGCTTTAGAGTTAACATCCAGGAAATTTGCGGCTATACCGGCATATCCAGCTTGGGTAGCTGCTGTTGTCTTAACTTCAAAACTGTTATGATTCACCGCACTTACTCTCAGATCCCGCTTAACATCTAAATCAGTCGCATAACGAAGATCAACTTCAGAGCTGACGTCAACAAAGGTTAGGGCCAGGGCTATTTCTCCAATCGAATCAGCGTCGGTTGTTTGGGCTGAACTGGTGAATTTAAGCAGAGTGTCATTTAAGGCGGCCATGTCAAGGTTTTGAGCAGTAATTTCGGTGCCACCAGTGACAACAATCGAGGAGCGTGCGGTTAAATCGCTGTACACTACGCCCAAGCTAACCCAATCATTATCAGCATTATCCTCCCACTGAATCTCACTCTGGGTTTGAGCCTTTATCTCTACGTCTCCAGTGGCATTCAGTTTTGAATAGCGGCCGATATCGATCCCGGACTATGCACCAACTATTGCCATGGCAGCCTCAATCCCGGTCAGTTCACTGTCTGCCTTATTAAATGACGGCAGCGGCCCGACCGGGATACCGGTAAGATTGGACAAACCCCATTTGAAATCTACTGTGGAACTGGACAGCAAGCTGATGTTCTTGCCACTAATCCACGCAAACTCAAGATTTATGGCAGTGGCGGCATTTAACACCCCTAAAGGGGAATAGGCATCAGTACTCTTTTCAGCTGCAATGGTAACATCACCTACGGCGGAAATAACACTGGGAGCATCGGAATTGTCGCCTTTGATGTTAATTGTACTGCCGGAACTGATGGTAATGTGGCCTGTCTCCTCACCATCGCCGTTGAGGTTTTGGATACTGCTTTCAGCAAGAAGATCGATATTATCCTCAGCCTTAAGCACAATATTGCCGGCTTCCGTAACCTCTATTCCCGATGCCGAACCTAGACCGTTGATATTCACAACATCACTAAAATCAGCCGCACTGTAGTCATAAACAGCCCCAGACAAAATCTCTCCATTCTCAACCCCAATCTTGCCGCCCTGGATGTTGATGTCGGAGATGGCATTGACCTTTCCCTTGATGGTCACAAGCCCACTGTCGCTGATAGGGACTTGTCCCTCAAGCACTTGTTGAATGGATAATTCAAAAGGCTTGCCGGTAAGATCATTAAAGAAACCACCCATAAAATCGTTGGTTGGAGTGATCATTGCCAGCGATCCGACATTAATCACACCGCTCTCGCCCACCAAAATCCCGTGGGGGTTCAGGAAGTAAACATTACCCCCGATCTGTCCATCCTTGATGGAATTAAGCATGCCGTAAATCTCTGAACGCTCATTGTGAACTAGATTAATCAGGTTTGTTGCTGTATCCGGTATATATAAATTAACAACGTTGCTTTGTGCAACGTTGAATATCTTAAACGAATTGATGGCATTGACACCGCTTATGGTGTTTGTAGTAATATCCGTTATATTGTTGGACACAATTACTTGTGTCTCGGTCTTTCCGTCAATTACAATATCTGCGGCGTAAACAAGTCCAACTGCAAGATCAGATAAGAAGAAAGATATTACCAGAAATATTGCTATTAGCGATCTTACTCTCCGGTTCCCAGACATCTTACCCACTCCTGATCGTGATTTGCAGAGTCAAACAAACATTTGAGCATAATTCGCCAACTTACTATGAAAATATTACTACAAATCCATTTTTCCGAATAGAGTGCTAGCACCTAATTTAGGTACAAAAAGATACTCAAGAATAGTAACTCACAGCAACCTTTTGCCTATTTGGGCAGGAACCGGATCACCAGGTACAGAATTTTATATCGAAAAAACTAACAATTATGACGTATTATAGGACCAAATCGACAAATAACAATCAGAAGTCAAAACCGTGGACACAGCAGTACGATCCAGAGGGGGCTTCTTGATGATAACAGCTAAGCAGCAGGGCAGTTTAACCAAACAAGTTGTTGCCGTAACCGAGATTACGACCTATCGTAGAATGATTAAAGCACTACATGGTAACGGTTCGATTCAACTTCTAGGCAACGCTGGTGATATCCAGGAACTCTACCACAGTTTGAGTATGGATCCAGATGTGGTTGTACTAGATCTGGACCACAAAAACGACGAGCAAATATTTGAGATCATAAAAAATGTGCGAGACAGGTTGCCAGGTGTGGTCTTGTTGTTTATTTCAACCCGCATCAGTCGATCCTTGTACACCCAGTTGATGACTTCGTTAGATTATTGGTCTTTTATCACCAAGTCTTTGATCGATGATCCAGTCCTCCTTGCCAAGGCTATTAAATCAAAGCAAAGAGGATTGATTCTGCTGGATAAGCATTCACTGCCGAAATCTTACAGAAAATACAAGCTGCCAGTCCAGGAACTGACACCACAGAAGCACCGTGTATTGAGACTGATTGCCCAAGGGTATTCTAATGCAGCTATCGCAGAAAATCTTTGTATCTCAAAACGAACAGTGGAAAACATCATTCGCTCAGTCTATCAGAAACTGGGCATTGATACATCAGAGTATAAAAGCCAGCCCAGGGTCCTGGCAACACTGCGGTACCTGGGCGAACTAAACCAAGCTGACTAACATGAGGGCAAACCAACACTGGGATCAACATTATTACCATCCACATCAGGCAGCAAACAAACTTCCAACCATCGATTGGAGTGGAATCAATGATCAGCGAACAGATCACACAGGAATTACTAACTTACGTGGAACCTGAAAAGGCCGAGTTTTACCCTAAGTTTTTTCAGGCGGAGCAGGGTGGATATGGGAAAGGGGATCAGTTTATCGGGGTCCGTGTTCCTTTCCAGCGCAAGGTTGCCAGGAAGTACTACAAAACCATAACCTTGGATGAGCTCTACTCCTTGATGCACAGCCCCGTGCATGAGTTTCGCTCCACCGCTCTGTTTGTCCTGGTTAATAAGTTTCAAAAAAGCAAGTCCGAATCGGAAAGGGAACAAATCGTCAGTTATTACCTGGCCAACCTTGACTATGTCAACAATTGGGACTTGGTGGATGCGTCAGCAGATAAGATCCTCGGCACCTATTTGTTTGATAAAGACCGTTCCCTCCTTTATGAACTGGCAGCCTCGAACGATCTGTGGCGGCAAAGGATCGCGGTCATCGCCACATTTTACTTTATTAAACAAAACGATTTTGGCGACACGCTCAGGCTTGCTGAATTGCTTATGGATCATGAACATCACTTGATCCACAAAGCTGTCGGCTGGATGCTTCGGGAGATCGGAAACCGCGACTTAAAAACAGAGGTGGTGTTTTTGGAGAAACACCACCTCAGAATGCCCAGAACAATGCTTCGCTATGCAATTGAGAAATTCGACTCTAACCTAAGAAGAAGGTTTCTAGCCAGATAAACGAGATGCCCCACTCCAAGCGGGCAATGATCAATCCACGATCACACAAACATCAACCCATCCCTTACTGTTGGAATATAACTCCAACTCGTGAGTGGCCAGTTCAATTAAGGAATTGGAACTGCCGCAGGCCGGAAAGACACTGTCATAGCGTTTCAAGGCTTGATCAAGGTAAACCTCTACGCGTTCATTTACCGCAAAAGGACAAACTCCACCGACAGCATATCCTATCAGCGATATTGCTTCTTCATTTGTGAGCATGCTCGGCCTTCTGCCAAACCGGGCCTTATACTTGGCATTGTCAACCCTGGTGTCCCCTGCTGCAACCACCAGGATTACTTGTTTACCAAGGCGAAATGACAGCGTTTTGGCCACACGCCCCTTCTCGCAATTCAAAACTTGTGCTGCCTGGTCTACCGTTGCACAAGGCTGCTCAAACTCCATGATCCGATCGGCAATTCCCAGTGCTTTGAAATATTCCCTTACCCTTTCAACAGACATTGCGACACTCCCAGATCCATTATTTGATTTACATAGTGCAGTTCTTATTTATTTGACTGCAAAAACCATTGTTTGGTAAGCTCATCCGTCTTGAAGAAATCCAAGAGAAGCTGCCCCACTTTCCTAGCCCCTTTTGCCGACGGGTGAGTGCCATCAGGAACTGGACTGAAATCTTCACGCTGCCAAACCAGGCCGTCACTCAATCTTGGCCTAACACCATCAGCCCATAAATAGGGCCCCCACACCATGACCGGAGCAACAACAGGGCCTACAGCCGGGTCATAGTTATACCGCGGTGACATTTCCGTCAGGGGTATGAAACCGGTGGAGGGAATTCCACTTTCCAATTCAGCAAGTACCTGATCAGAAACCAGATTCCGGCGCTGATACCCTGGTACTTCTTGCGCATCAAATCACACAAGTACTTCACCCGGGTTTGAACTTCTGCATCAATCTCCCATCGATCAATGGAGCTCTTGGCTGATTCGTACTTATTGATTTGCTCACGAATATACGCTGTATCTATAAACTCTGTACTTGCTTGTCCCACCGCCGGCTGTGGCAGGGCCAGGATGGACACTAACACAACACTAACAAAAACCGAGCAAAGATAAGCTTTATGCTTTTTCAATATCTCAGCCCTATTTGGAAGAAACCTGTTCACTGTTCTACTCACCCGCCTCTAAAAGCTGTTTCACATAGTTAGGCAAAGCAAAGCCGCCCAGATGCAGTTTTGTATTATAGTATTGTGTGTGTAACCCTAAGCTGTTCCACACATCCGCCTTCAGGTCCTGAACGGGATCCAAACCCTTGGAAGCAAAACCAAACAACCAGTGGCCTGATGCATAGGTTGGGATGTTGGCCTGGTAAACCCGGGCCACAGGGAAGACCGATTTGATCTTGCGGTAGGCATTCTGCACAGCTTGAATATCATCAGGATAATAAGGCCCGCCAATCTGGTTGGCCAAGATCCCCTGATCTTTGAGAGCCCGATGGCAGTCCGCATAGAACGAGCGGGTGAACAACCCTTCCCCCGGGCCCAACGGATCGGTTGAATCAACAATGATCAGATCATATTCGCCCGCTTTATCCGCTGCAAACTGCACACCATCCATGAAAAACAACCGGACGCGGGGATCATCCAGTTTCCCTGCAGTCTGGGGCAGGTATTTACGGCATACCTCCACAACCTGCCGATCGATCTCAACCATATCAATCCGCTCAATCGTCTGGTACCGCGTTAATTCCCGGACAGTCCCGCCATCCCCGGCACCAACCACCAACACATCCTTGATTGAGGGATTGACCGCCATCGAAACATGGGTAATCATCTCATGATAAATAAACTCGTCTTTCTCAGTCAGCATCAAATATCCGTCAATGACCAAAACCCTGCCGAAGTCATGGGTATCATAAACGGCAATGGTTTGATACTGGCTCTTGAGATCAACGAGTTTTTCCCTAATTTTGATGGAAAACTTGACATTTGGCGTATAATCCTCAGTGAACCACATCTAATACTACTCCTCCGGTTGCTGCTGTGGCATGGTCAGTAAATATTCATGCCGTGAAAAATCTCAACCATCTCTTTCTCGAGTTTTTCCGTAATCTCTCGCCGTTTCTTCAAAGGGATTTCATCTGCATCCTGATTGAAAAGGTATTCCTGGAGCACAATTTCCTTCACCATCATCCTGGTATGAAACGTACTGGACTGGTAAAGGTTGAGATCAACCGCCACATATTCTTTCAGAATTTCCGGATAAATGAAGTTTTGGATCGACTGGATTTCTTGATCGATGAAGCACTTTCCGCCTTCCATGTTGCGGGTAAAACCCCGGACTTTGTAATCTATGGTGATAATATCTGAGTCAAAACTACTGATCAGGAAGTTCAAAGCGTTTAAGGGCGAAATCCGCCCGCAGGTTGCCACATCGATATCGACCCGGAAAGTGGAAATGGCGTTCTCAGGGTGGTATTCCGGATAAGTATGGACTGTAATGTGGCTCTTGTCGAGATGGGCGTGAATTGTATCACGCTTTAGCTTGCATGAGTCCACAAGAACGCCGCGGTTGCAGCTTTCATCAACTTGGCCTGGCAGCAGCGGCTCTTCCGCAACCAAGAGATTGACTGACGCGCCTTGAGGCTCATAATCTTGCCTGGAAATGTTCAAGACATGCGCCCCAATGATATCTGTAACTCTGCACAAAATCTCCGTCAGCCGCTGAGCATTGTACTGCTCATCAATGTACTCGATGTATTCCCTTTGTTCCTGGTCCGTTTCCGCATAACACACGTCATAGATGTTGAAGCTGAGAGATTTTGTGAGATTATTAAACCCATACAAGGTCAGCTTTTTCGACAATACCTATCCCCGCCTTTCCCTGCCAGATTTAATAAGTCCAAGATGTAAATGTTACTTAATTCTATCATATAGTCTATATCTATGTCCATAGCACAACCCTAGTGCCCCGCCACGCCGGATTTAACTGCCGATTCAGAGGTATATCCATTTTTCACCATCAAAGCATAAATTCCTTCCCTTCTGCCATCGCTTGAAACATTGCATTTTCTTGTGGTATGGTGGACTTAAGAGATGGGGGAGGATGTTTATGAATCCTGATCGGTTTTATTACGAAATCAGTCCGGCGTTCTCATTCTACCACTCCGTCACCACAAACCCTGAAGGCTTTGATATTCATATCCACAGATCCTACGAACTGCTCTACTTTGTTTCCGGCAATGCCACCTATCATATCGAGGGCCAGACCTATCAGATGGAGCCCGGTGATCTGATTTTCACCAATACCCGGGAACTGCACAAGATCATCTTTCATTCAGATGATCCCTATGAACGGAAATTCATCCAGTTCAAACCGGAATTCATCCTTGGGCTGCAAGTAGACGGGTTTAACCCCCTTGCCGTTTTTGAAAACCGCAAACCAGGCCACAATAATAAAATCAATGCCGAAGATGTCCGTGCCTACAAAATTGACAGGTATATCGAAGCACTGCACAAGTATGCCCAGGGCGGGACCTCGGTGGACAATGTGATGATAAAAACGACACTGATTCAGATGCTGGTGGCGATCAACCAGGTGTTTCAGGACAAATACCAGGGGGAGCAATCCCTGGGCGTGCCCAATGCCAAGATCAATGCCATCCTCGCCTATATCAACGGCAGCCTCCATCAGCGAATAACCCTGGATGATCTGGAAAAGGCATTTTACATCAATAAGTACCATCTTTGCCACATCTTCAAACAAAACACCGGCTTTGCGATTCTGGAGTACATAAGTTATAAGAGGATCTTGCGGGCCAAGGAACTGCTTGCGGAAGGGCAGTCCGCCGCCGAAGCTGCGGTTCAGGTTGGCTACAGTGATTACTCCACCTTTTTTAGGGCATTCAAAAACATCGTGGGCATATCGCCCAACAAATACAAAAAAAGATCAAGGGAACGCCAGCTTTGACATGCTGCCTATCAGCCTGCCGCAGCCTTGGCCCCTTGACTTCCCGCTGTTTTATTGCGGCCTGCACTGTGTAAAAGTGCCAATTAATGCAATCCGGTTCAAATTCGGAGTGGTCACTGGGAATCCGAGCTCTGCTGTAACCACAATGTCTTGAAATGGCGCAAACTGTTCTCCCGGGCCGAAGGTGATCGCCCCCACCCAGACACCGGGCTCAATCACCACCGGGCCTGTCTGCAGCAGCTGGAATGGAATCGGCTGGGCGCCCTGGCGCCGGATCCAAGCCACATAGATGTTCCCACCCAACACAGATGGTGGCGGCAGGCCGATGGTTGCCACCATCACATTGCCGTTCCGGTTTGGCGCTTGAAACACCCTGGCCACACCTGCTGCTTCAGCTTCCGGCAGTACCGGGACATTGGCAGTCCTGAACAACAGCATGCAGCATTCGATTGTGGGAATCTGAGCGCCGGGAATGCAGATCACCTGCCCCGGGAATATCAGGTTGGGGTTGATAATCTGGGGGTTTGCCGCAATCAACACCGGCAGCGGAACCCCGAAACGATTGGCAATTAGAAATAAGCTATCGCCCGGCACGACAGTATAATAGAACCCGGTACAAAACGGCGGTGGCGGCGGCGGTATCTGCTGAACGACTGGTGGACCGTTCATGTTTCATCTCCTTTCCCTGTTCTCATTACAGCATACGCCTGTCAGTGCAAATGGTCATAGGACGTGGCCGTCATTTTGCATCCGGGTAAAAAAGAAGCGGTGCCGCTACTTCCAAAGATCCTCCCAGCTTTCTGCGCCTTCCCACAGGAAAACCTGGCCTTTGATCAGGCGGCAGTTCTTGTCAATGCCTTCGATTGCGGCCATTTCCTCTTCTGTAAGCGGATCCTCAGTCACAGCTTTCAGGTTGCTGATGTAGTTCTTTGGTTTGGTTGAGAATGGAATCGGCACCTGCCCACGCTGCACGGCCCACTTGATGCAGATTAGAGCCGGATGCACATTATGCCGTTCAGCAATCTCCACGATTACCGGATCCTCCAGCGCTGATGTATCTTCCGGGGTCCGATCCCGCTCCGGCCTGTTGGGCGATCCCAGCGGGCAGTACCCGATGGGCACAATATTGTGATCGTGGCAGAACCGGAACAGCTCCGGCTGCTGAAAATGGGGATGGAGTTCCATCTCATTTGCTGCAGGCTTGATGCGGGCATCCCTTAAAAGCAGCTTCAGCTTGGAAATCGTCATGTTTGACGTGCCGATATGCCTTACCAGGCCCATATCCACCAGCCGCTCCATCTGGCGCCAGGTGCGCATGTAGTTCTCATGGATATAAGGAACCGAGCGCGGATCCCGGTAATCCGGCGGCGCCCCGGGTGGATGGTAGTTGGGGAACGGCCAATGGATCAGGTAAAGATCGAGGTAGTCCAACCGCAGGTCTTTCAAGGTTTGCGCCACTGCAATCAAAACATCCCCATCGCCATGCATATCATTCCAAAGCTTGGAAATGATAAACAGCTCTTCCCGTTTGATGCCGTGTTCTGCCATTGCTTCGGCAATTTTCGGCCCAATCAAATGCTCATTGCCATATACTGCCGCACAGTCGATCATCCGGTATCCGGCGGCGATAGCTCCCGCCACTGCTTCAGCTATTTCTTCACCAGGGTACCGATCTGAACCAAAGGTCCCCAATCCGATCACCGGCATCCTGGCGCCGGTATACAGACTCTTTTGTGGTACACTCTCAGGGTTGACTCGTTCCATTTTAGCCCTCCTTTGCCCATGATAGTATTCCGGTTGCTGACAAATATTCATCAATGCAATTCACAACCCGATCCTTCACCAATTCCCTTGGGCTGGTTGCCAATTCGCCGCTGCGTGCCTTTTGGTACTGCATGGGCATAAACTGGCTTAACATTCCCAACGGAATCCCCGCTTCCAGGTTGGCGAACAAAAGCTCAACGGCCTTTTTTACCGGCTCCCGGGGCAGATAATAGCGGCTGCGGTCCGAAAGGCTGTATTTCCGGGCCAACCGCAGCTGATGTTCATCACCGTGATAATGCTTTTGCCAGTCCTTGGGGCTTGCCAGCATCTCCGCTTCCAGGGCGCTCGGGAAATTCGCCAAAGGCCGGCTGGTGGGCCCAAGCAGCTCCGATTCGATCATGCTTAAGGCAAACAACCCTTCCCTTAACCCAAAGGTGAGTGCCGGCCCCACTTTGAGAAAGACAATACCGTCCTCCACCATCTGCCGCAGGTGCAGCGGTGTCTGATAATCAGTTGAATGCCCTTCAAACACCAGGTTCGGGTAAGCGTCCAAAGCCCGGCAGAGCTCTGCAGCAGCCTCCCTGTTATATGGATGGATTGTCTCATCCGCAAATTCGACACCAGGCTGGACCACCACAGCGATCACCCGCTGCCAGGCATCATGCAAGCCTGCTTCTGCGAAGGCATCGTGATACGCATCCACCGTTTCCGCGAAATCCGCGGCAGTAGTAACCTGTACTGTGTCTTCCTGCTCCTGGCTTCCGCCGGGAACGGGCACTTCGCTTCCAATAACATACACAGGGGCGACGGCAGCATCATACTCAGCCTTGAGCCTGGCAAACGCTTCCTCCGCAGTTTGAGCCAGGACTGCACCCCGCTGGGCGATCAGCTCCGTAGCCAGTTTCTGATTAGGATCGTCATCACCCAGGCGCATGCTGGTGTCAATATGGATTTTAGCAAATCCCGCAGCCGCAAACTGCCGGATCAGTTCCTTGGCTTCCTCCATCGCTTCCGCTGCCGGCAGATGGCTGAACGTAAGGGGCCCCAAGTGGTCGCCGCCGAGAATAATATACTTCTGCGGGAAACCCACCCTGGCAGCGATAGTATGGACATAATCCCGGAAACCGCTGGGGGTCATCCCACTGTAGCCGCCGTACTGGTTCACCTGGTTCGCTGTTGCTTCAATCAATACATAGCTTTGGGCTTGCTTCGCCCGTTCCAAACAAGCCTCGATTACCAGCTCATTTGCTGTACATGCCGAATACATGCCAATTTTCCTGCCTTGTTTATAGTTGCCAACCAGCCGCTTTAAAGGATTCACAAACAACACCCCATTCTTTACCGCTTATTCGTTAACCAGGATAATTTTCCCCTTCACAACCCCTGGAACCTTGTACAAGGCAAACGCCTCCGCTGCCCTGCTCAAAGGGAATCTTCTGAAGACCATTCCTTCATCGTACTTCAGCTGGCCGGTATTGAAAAAGTGGGCAGTCAGTTCCCATTCCTTGCCGGGGAACGGTGCGCTGTATGACATCCAGGAACCTGTAAGCGTAAATTCCTTGCGGTTCATCTGTTCGAACAGCTTGGGATCAAAGACCAATTCTTTGGTGGGAGTACCGATAAAACAAATCTTGGCTTTGTTCCCTGCCAGTTCAAAGGCAAGCTTCATCGTGATGTCCACACCTGCTGTCTCGAAAACATAGCCAAACCCGCGCCCAGCCGTGGCGGCCACAGCCTGTTCTTTGAAACCCGGGGACATAGTGTTGAAGGTATGCTCCACCCCCAGCTTCCTGCCTAAAGCCAGCCGGTCGTCGTCGATGTCGAAAACAAAAACTCGTCTTGCTCCATAAATCTTCGCCCACTGGGCCGTAAACAGCCCGATGGTCCCACCGCCCAGGATAGCCACGTCGGCGGCACCGCGGAACCGAACGCATTCCAAGCCGTGCAGGCCAATTGTCGCCGGCTCAAACAAGGCCCCCTGCTCAAATGACACATTATCGTCAAAAGGCACCACGTTCCGTTCAGGAAGGGCGACATATTCGGCAAAGGCTCCTTGAATGCGCGAGCCGATAAAAGTATAATGCTTGCACTGGGAATACTGGCCCAACAGACAGTCGACGCACTCGTGGCAGGGAATCAGCGGTACCCCAGCCACTCTGGTTCCCACTGCTATCCTTTGGGCGTTCGGGCCAACAGCCACAACCTCTCCAGAAAACTCATGCCCCAGGATAATGGGGTAATAGTGGGCCCCATCACCCAATACCCGGGGGATGTCGGACCCGCAAATGCCCGCCGCCCTTACCTTCACCAGGACTTCGTCATCCTTGGGCTCCGGTACCGGCCAATCTTCATAGCGCAGATCTTCTTTCCCATGCAGTACTGCTGCTTTCATACACCTTCTCCTTCCAAGCTTGAGCCATATTTCTGCATCAGCCCCCGCAGCTGCTGATAGAGTTCACGGTACAGCTGATAATACCGCTGATAAACCTTGTGGTTTACCTCATCAGGGTGATGGACACGCTTTATCCGGATTGTCTTCTGTACAGCCTCCCTGAAATCACGGTATACTCCGACTCCGACTCCGGCCAAAATCGCAGCCCCCAGAGTTGTTGCCGTATCGGAAGCGGGCACCTGAATTTCCTTCCCAGTCACATTTGATTTGATCTGGGTCCACACTTCACTGTTGGCTGCTCCTCCCACGGCATTCAGCACTTTGGCAGCAACACCCGCCTCCTCAGCCGTCTCCAAATTATGAAGCAGCGCATAGGCGCAGCCCTCCATGATTGCCCTTACCAGGTGGGCCTTTGTTTTATCATAGCTTAACCCGTATAAGACACCCTTGGCGTGGACATCCCAAATCGGCGAGCGTTCACCGGCCATATAGGGCAGGAATACCAAGCCGTCTGAACCGGGTTTGACCGCTGCCGCCAGTTCGCTGAACACTTCGAATGCATCCCTGCCGGTCTGCTTCTCCAGCTCCACTTCATATGCACCCAACTGCTCTTTGAACCATTTCAGGGTACCTCCGCCGCCGACGGTGCCGCCCTGCAGAAGATACATGCCGGGCACCACATGGAAGCTGAGGATCAACCGGGGGTGGGCGTGAACACGGTCAATGCAGATGCTCATTCCTCCTGCCTGCCCCCCTTGCTCTTGGGCTTTGCCGGCAAAAATGACACCGGCCCCCAAGGTTCCGCAGGCAGCATCCAATCCACCGGCCACCACCGGTGTCCCGGGGCTTAACCCAGTTTCTGCTGCGGCTTGGGGCGTTACAGTACCCACTACCTCGTGGCAGGGATGGATCGGCGGCAGCATCTCAATGGGGATGCCCAACCGATCGCAGAGTTCATCATCATAGGTGCCGTTATGTATATTAAACACATGCAGGCCATAACCCTGCGACAAATCTTGAGTTATCTGACCGGTCAACCTGTAGACAATAAAACTGTTGCTCTGCAAAAACTTGGCAGTTTGATTGAAAATCTCCGGCTTATTTTCCTTAAACCACATAATTTTCGGTGTGGAGTAAGTGGGTTCAAAGCTGTTGCCGCTTGACTGTACAAACCGGGTGCTGCCGATCTCCCTCTTGATCCGCTCACAAATGGCATGTGCCCTGTTGTCCATCCAGTTTGGAGTGTTGTGCAAAACCCTTCCCTGGCGGTCGATGGGGATTGCAGACCAGCTCTGGCCGTCAACGCCCACCGCCCCAATGTGCGCAGCAGGTATCCCCCGGGCGCTTAAAGAAGTTACGACAGCCCGGACCGCTTCGCAAGCCTTCTGCCACCATTCCATGGGATCCTGTTCCACCCAGCCTTGCCCAAGGTGATACACCTGATATGGGCGGCTGGCCTGGGCCAGAACCGTTCCCTCGCTGTCAAAGGCTGCAGCTTTGCATGCGGACGTACCGATATCAATGCCAATTAGAAGCTTCGCCACAGTCAACCACTCCTTTCTTGGCCTCATCTGCGCTCAGCATAGAAAGTAACCCCCTGACGGTTGCCGGCAGTATCAATCACATACAAGCGGTGCCAGCCGGTGTCCAACGTCAGGCTGAAGCGGTGTTCACCTGCCGTTTCGCCGAGATATTGGCTGTCGAGGTACCAGAAAACAGTCGAATTGGGATCAGCGTGCAGTACCTGCAGACTAATCTTCTGGTACTGCCCCGAAGCATCCCTGGGAATGAAAATATAGCTGTTGGGCTGGGGATAGGCAATGCTGATAGGATTATGCTCCGTCAGCGCCGGACAGTCAGGGTTGTGGGGCGGCAGCAGGGCCTCCCCGGCAGCAACACTCAAAAAAGCCCTGATCTCCGGAGGGTAGTCAAGCCGCAGCACCGACTTGAGATCGTCCCGATCCCAGCACAAGGAGCATACCTGCATTGTTTCAGTCATATTCATATGGACGATCCTTTCATAGGGAGAATACCGCAGAGGCTTGGCCTGCTGCGATACTGTGATCAGCTCTGTCTTGGCGCCGTTTCCGGCATCGTCATCCCGCAAACGGTAACCCGTGGCGGCCGACACAGCTATTTCAACCAGAGCTTGTTCCAGACAGGCAAACCATGGTTGGTAGGGGTTTTTGCCTAAGCCGTTAAAGACTTGGAACAACAGGGGCGCTGCAGCATCAATCCCCGTCAGGCCTTTGGCTTCACTCCCGTCAAAGTTGCCCACCCATACGGCAACAGTCCACTGGGGAGAAACACCTACGGCCCAGGCATCACGGTTACCGTAACTGGTGCCTGTCTTCCAAGCCAGCGGAGTGCCGGATGCGTAGTGCTGCCAGTAATAATCCAGACCGGGCCGGGCCACCTCCGCCAGGATTTCCAGTACCAGGTACGCGCTTCCCGGTGTGATTAACTGGACCTGCTGATGCTCTTGCCCGCCTGCTGCTGCATGGAGGTTGCTGAAGCGGCCAAAATTGCCCAACCCCCTGTAAAGCACGCTCAATTCCCACAGGCTTACGTCACAGCCCCCCAGGACGATCGACAGGCCGTACTCTTGATGCGGTTTGCTTAAGCCCTGCAGCCTTGCTGCTTTAAGGAATTCATAGAAGTTTTTGACACTGTATTGATTCAAAAGGTAAACAGTGGGGGCGTTCAACGACCGCATCAAAGCTGTACCAGCCCGGACAACCCCGTTGAAAGTGCGGTCCGCATTATAAGGGGTGTAACCACCGTAGCTTATGGGTATGTCTGGCAGAACGCTTTCCGGTGCAATTAATCCCTCATCCATGGCCAACGCGTACAAGAAAGGTTTGAGGGTTGAGCCACCTGAACGGCGCATCTGCACACCGTCAATCTTGCCGGAATTCTCATCGTCAAAATAATCGTGGCTGGCCACATAAGCCTTCACAGCGCCGGCAGCGGTATCGGTAATCAGCAGGGCGCCATTTTTGATCCCCTGCTTGCCCAAATCGTCGATATAGCGGCGGAGCGTCTTGGCTGCCCAGTCCTGCAGTTCTTTGTTAATCGTGGTCACGATTATGTCCTGATCGTATGCCTTTTGCAGACGCTCAGCGAGGTGCGGCGCCGATAAGGGGAACGGCCTTTGGCCTTCAGGGAGAGGCTCAGCCGCAGCCAGTTCATAGGTAGCCTGATCGATGATCTCTTCCTGATAAAGCTTTAAAAGCAGTTGGTCACGTTTGAGCTTCAGCTGTTCAGCGTTTTGGGCTGGGTTGACATTGGCCGGGTTGTTCGGCAAAACCGCCAAAGTGGCTGCCTCCGCCCAGCTTAAATTCTCCGGCTCCTTGCCAAAATAGCGCAGCGACGCTGTCCGGTAGCCGATGATGTTGCTGCCGTACGGGGCATGGAGCAAATACAGCTTGAGAATCTCGTCCTTACTGTACCTCCACTCGATTTTCAAAGCCTGAATCATCTCGATCAGCTTGTTTTTGATCGTCCGGGGCTTTGGCTGCATCAAACGGGCAACCTGCATGGTGATGGTGCTGGCACCGCTGATCCGCTGCCAACTGCGGGCATTCTGGTATACAGCCCGGGCCAAGGCAAAAAGGTCAATGCCAAAGTGCTGATAAAACCGCTTATCCTCATACTGGATCACAGCGGTTTTCAGTTTGCTGGGGATCTCTCTGCCATCATCGGGCATAATCCACTGCTGGTCCCGGTTAAGAAAGACTCTTAAGATCCGGCCTTCCTCATCCAGGACTATTGTGCTGTAGTCATGGGCAAACAAAGGCTCGGGCAGCGGCCCTATCACCCAAAAAGCCGCTGCCAGCCCAGCCAGTACTATCAATAAGCCTAATCCCAGCCAGAGCCGTTTCCGCCTCATCTGGGCACAACCTCGACTGCCCGGCCAGAAGTGGTTACTTTGTAATCGTTGTTGTACATGGCCTCCAAAAGCGTGGGCGGCAGGTAAAACTGGCCCACGGTAACAGCATTCAGCTTGACAATGAAATCATAACCGGGATCATATTGATAACGGTCGAAGAACCACATGATCCGATCATCACGGATATCAACATACTCCTCGTGCCCAAGGTTGAGCTGTTCAGTCCACTGGGGCAAAGTACCTTGAGTCAAACGCAGGTTTTCAATTTCCCAGCCTGCCGGCAGCACCTGCACCAAGGCCAGTTCGTAAATATCCAGATCCGCTTCGTGATCAACATGGAAGACTGCATAGAAAGTGTCACCCTGCGTGAGTTTGGAAATATCAATGGGGTTGCCCCACTGATCATAGTAAGCGGCCTTCAGGATTAGATTTCTGGCCTCCGGTTCCAATTCGCCCCGCTTGGGAACCCCCTCCCATTCCAAAGTTACAAACAGTGGAATCGCTGAGGTATTGGTAAAGCTGACTTGCCGGCCTCCGTCACTGGGATCCAGCGGCACAAATCCTACCAAATCACCAGTATCCAATCGGATCCGGCTCCCATCGGGCATGGCGGCAGTTCCTGTTATACGCACATCAGTACTTTTAACCGCAGCAAGGTACTTGGCCAACGCCAGCAGTGCATAGCCTGTGGCCTGAGTTGAATACCATTGGGAAGATGAAAGCTTTTCGGCGATCTGGTTGTACAATTCGATGCCTCGATCGTAATCTCCAACCAACGTCAAGATATCAAGCATGATTGCCTGATCCCGGAGGGTGGATCCGTAAGTGCCGCCAAATTCCCAATAATCGGCTGCGGTCAGCTCTGCATCGGCCAAAATTGCCCTGCCTGTTTCTTGATACCCGATCAAGTAATAGGCGCCGGCCAGATAAGATTTGGCCACATCGTCCAGGTTTGCCAATTCACTTTCCCGCATGTAATTCATGGAGCTTAAAACCGGGGCATCCGCCAATGCCAGAAGATACAGCCGGTAGGCCCTGGTCAATCGATCCCCGCTGTTAGCCTTGGCCGCCTCAGTCTGATATTTAATCCAGCCCTCAAGCATCTGCGCAGGCACATGATAGCCTCTCGCCTTTGCTTCCAGCAGGAAATGCCCTGCATAATTGGTCGCCCAATAATTACCGTAGGTCGAATCAGGCCAGTAGGCGAAGGCGCCGCTGTTCAGCTGATAACGGGGATATGAAGCAATGGTGTCATTAATGTTCACATCGATCTCCACCAGCTCGTCTTTGCCAAGAGGGTACAGATCCGGAAGGTAGAGCTGAGGAAAGGCTCCCGATGTGATCTGTTCGATGCACCCATAGGGGTATCGGATCAACCACTGCAAACGGTGGTTGAGGTTCAGCCCCCGCACGCTGGAAACAACAAGACGGGCGGCATCAGTCCCGGGCTCGCCTTGTTTTGGAATAGTAAACGCAGCTTGTGCGCCGGAATCAACTATCCGTTCATCAGTAAGGTAAATGCAAGGATTATCAGGCCTGACCGGTATCTGCACCTGCGACTGATTTGTGTAGCCCAGCTGCCTGGAGGCTGCGGAAACTGTAATATCCGCTGTACCAACCTCACCGGCTGCCATCAGTTCAAAAAAGACTTCAGACCGGTCCCGGCTCCCCGGATCGATCACCAGGGCATGGGGCCCCACAATCTCCACCGGGCCGGAGGCCTCAAGCCTGACTTCAATTTCTCCCAAACCCTCTTCAGGGGCAAAGACGGTCACCGGGACCCGAATCTGATCCGACGGGCCCAGCACCCGGGGCAAGGTTGGCATCACCATTACCGGCGCTTTGACAGGAACCCCTTGTTCAGCACTGCCGTAGCGGCCTTTGTCCGAAGCAACAACCATGACCCGGACACTGCCGATATAATTGGGCAGTTTGACTGGTACTTCCGCATAGCCGTTTTCATCGGTTGCAAAAGGCCCATAAAACAGGCTGACTGTCTCAAACAGATCCAGATCCTGTTCAGGGACCTGCAGCTGCCGGTAATCATCAGCAGCTCCGTCTCCCCCGACAGTCAGGTGGTTATGGATGTAGCCGTAGGTCAGGTTGATGATGCCGCCAAAGTTGTCGTAGGCTTTGGTGAGCAGCCTTTGTTTGGCAAAGAAGAACTTCCAGGGATCCGGTGTGGCATGCCCGGTAATGTTCAACAAGCCTTCATCCACCACAGCCACTGTAAACAGGCAAGGCCGGCCATCCGCCGTTTGGACTGCCAGGGTGAATTCCTCTTCTGGCCTTACTGTTTCTGGAACCGAAAGCGTCAGATCGATCTGGGTGCCTTCACTTATGACATAAAGCGGGATCACGCCGTACATCCTCAAGGGCAGATCATTGTCGGGATGGCCGTAGGGCTGGTAAATCACCACTGAAACATAGGCGTTGGGGACAAAATCCTTTTCCACCCGGATTTCGAACGAAGTTTCACTGTCTGTTAATTCCTGCCACTGCTGATACAGAATCTTGCCTTCCTTTTCGACAGTCACGAGCATCCGGCCTTGAGCCGGTGTATTAAGGGAAATGCGGGCTGTATCTCCCGGCAGGTATTCTGTTTTGTCCAGCTTCAGCTGGACAATGTCGGCAGTCTGGCTCTGATCTGTGCCCGCCCACCAATAGGAACGGAAGAAATACCCGGCGCAGTGGCCGCCGTCGGGATCGCCAACCTCCAGCAGGACTTCGCCGTAATCATGAACAGCGATCTCAAGTTCGGCAAATCCTTCCTGATTGGTGGTGACGGTGCCCTGCTCAAGGATTTCCGTGTACTCACTGCTTTTGTAATAACGTCGAAAGTTTTCAAAACTGCCGTATTCCCACCACCAGTACTGGCGGGAATTGTACACCTTGTATTCAAGCCGGGAATTGGGGATCGGTTCACCGCTTTTGCTTACATGGGTAACGACAAACTTGGTCTTCTGCCCCATCGCCACTTCGGCGTCTTCCAGCTCCATAATCCCAACGTAGCTGGGATAATGATCGACAGGAATGATTTTCGCGGCCGGGACTGCTCGTCCACCCGTTTCCAACACCCTGGTGTCAATCCGCAGGCGTAAAGCTGAGGGTACCGGAACCGGGCCCAGGTCAGGCTTTTGCCAAACCAGTTCTGCTTTGCCCTCCTCGTCGAGGGTAACAGTATGGGCATTGCTTACGAATGGTTTGAAGTCCAGAGCCTGGTTGTCAAAGGTAAAGCTGCCAAAACCGGCAAAAGTAACCGGATATGGCTCTAAAGTGACTGTAGTCTCGCTTTCCAGGTTACTGGCAGGCGCACCAAACAAGTACCGGGAGCTGATGGTAAACGGCAGCAGCCAGTCGTCGGCAGACAGATTGTCCTGCCAAGGATCGACAGCCACCTCAATCCGGTACGGGATGATGGTTTCGACCCGGATATCATAGGTGAACAGCCTGCCGCCCACATCCACAACCACTGTCCAGATCCCGGTCGGGGCATCCGGTTCTGTCATGAAATTGAAAACGTAGAACCCGTCCACACCGCTGTTGTTGACAGTTTCATGCACCAGGCGGTCCAGGGGGTTATACACTCGGAGCGCAACAGGATGGTGATCAGGGAATGTATCCTGTTCATTGCGGACAATGGCCGCAAGATGGATCTCTTCACCGGGGCGGTAGACTCCTCTCTCCGTATAGATAAAAGCATTAATCCCATCCTGTCTCTGAACACCGCCGGTATCAAAAACCGACTGGTTGATCAGGGATTCGCCAAGGCTCATAATGCTGAAACTGTCCGCCGCCCTTACTTCCAGATAGCGGGCAGTGCTGTCTGCAGCCAAAACCGCCCATCCCAACTCATTGGCATAAGCGGTGTCAATAAGCTTGCCCCTGGCGTCTTTAAGCATGACAATGGCGTTGGCCAGTGGTTCTGTTGTCACAATATCGGTCAAGAAGACATGGAGCTCATCCAAGAGCTGTTTGGCGGTAATGCCGATGTCGCTGACCATGAGGTGCTTAACCGCTTTGCCGTATTGATTGAGGTAACTGCTTATGTACCAGCCATGATAGTCTTTCGACAAATACAGCACTTGGTTGGCGTCAAAACCCAGCTGAATCACGTACAATGCCGGTTCATTATCCTTAATGATCCTGCTCAAATCCAGTTCGGTCCTGATCCATTTATTGGCTTCAGCCCCTATTTCCACAATCTGATCAGCTATGATTTCGCCGTGGCGCTGAAAGGCGTAAAGATCATAGTCATCATAGGAATATAAGTAGGGACGGTAAGAATTCTCCTCAAAGAAAGCAATCAGGTTGTCTTCCTTCACTTTTTTGACCTGCAGCCTTAACCGTTCCACATTGATGGTCCTGAAAACCAGTCTTTTGTCGTTGGTGCTGGGCAGAATCATTCCTGAATCAACAAATTCGACCTTGGGGTTCCGATCGGAAATTGACACTTCCCAGATAAAATTTGCGTCCTCCGCAAGTTTTTGCCCGTAAATGCCTTCAATGCCGGCAAACAGCCGGACCTGATATGTCTCCCGGGGGCGGAAATCCCCGCTGATTACCAGGCTGTTTTCCTCGACGGAAACCTCGTAAGCCATGGCCGGGGTGATGCCTACATACCCTTGATAGTCCAATTTTGGATTCAGCTGATCCGAGAAAATGACCCTCAGCTGAGAAAACTGATCGGTCTTCTCTTCCTCTACCCGCAGTGCCTGCAAAGGCGATTTTAGAGCTGTCAGCTGGAATCTTTCCCGGGTTTCTGCATCGGCTTTCAGCGGTGCCGCCGCCAATACCAGGGTCAATTCCCGCTCCTGTTCCTGATACCTGGTAATGGGCTGAGACTTAATCGTGAAGCTGTGGTTGTCTTCTGTTGCCAGCTCATAGGTGAGAAACATACCTTCCAGCTCGAGTATCAGCGCCTGTTTCAAAAGTTCCTCACTGACTTTTTCTGCAAACTTGACTGTGCCTGAAAAATAAACTTCTTCCGGATCAGCATCAGCGGTTTCAAAGTGCCCGCCCACTGCCAGTACTTTCTGGCCGGCGGTGGCAAAATGAAACTCAAACGGCCCGCCCTCCAGATCCAGTCGGGCATGGTAGTATTTTTTCTCGTATAAGGGCTGGGACGGTTCAAAGACTAATGTATATGGATCTTTCCAGAAAGCGTTTCCATCAATATGAGGCGTGAAGGTGAATGGACTGCGGCTTAGAGGTTTCCCTACCGCCCCTTCGCCGGCTAGTGGGTCAGAAAAGCGGACAGCTATTGCAGAATCGGCTGCAATAATGCCTGATGTCACATGGGTTATTTCAACTCCGGCTTCTGCAACAGGAACGATATCTTGATTGGCACGATTGCTTGATGACAAGACTGAAAAACCAATTACCAGAATTACCAACAGCGCCAGGGAAATCCCTGTCTGCACCACATTTTTTCCCGCCATCATTATTCCCCCGTTCGTCTGAAGCCAGACATGTTTTACTGTTCCTCTTCAACTCTGTAGGTGCAAATCCTGCCGCTATTTCACTGATTCTCATAATAGGCAGAACCTGGTATAATAAACATAATCAGGTATAATAAGGTTGAAGCATAGTTACTGCAACTGGGGGGAGAGGGCGAGATGAAGAGCAGCCAACACCGGTTTCCGGAAATAGATTTGTTCCGGGGCTTAAGCATTGTTGCCATGGTACTTTACCACGCTTTTTGGGATCTGGTCTACTTTGAGTTTATACCTTGGGATCTTTTCGGGGATGATCCTCAAATCATCGCCCAAATAATCGGTGCCTCGTTCCTGCTGATTGCCGGGATCTGCCTGTCCATCAGCTACGCCCGGGCGGTTATCCGTCATGGGCCTTCCGGGATTTGGAAGAAATATTTGATCAGGGGGCTGAAGCTGCTGGCTTGGGCCACGGTCGTTTCTATTGTTGTTTATTTTGCTCTTGACGCACCGATCTTTTTCGGCATCCTGCACTTGATCGGCACTTCAATTATTCTCTCGCCGCTGTTTTTGCCTATGCCTTTATTGGCCGGGGCAGCCGGAATCATCATTTTGGCAATCACCCATTGGCTCGTCAATCTGCCGGTCCACAGCTGGTGGCTCCTGCCCTTGGGTATCGGCGAAAAAGATGTCTTCATGGCCGATTATTACCCGCTTATACCTTGGTTTGGTGTTATCTTGATCGGCATCTGGGCCGGATCGATCCTCTATCCCAATGGGCAAAGGCGGTTTAAGCATCTAGCCCTGGAAAAGATTAATGCTCTCCCCGGGGCTGCGACGATCAGGTTTCTCGGCCGTCATTCACTTTTAGTCTACTTAGTCCACCAGCCGATCGTTTTTGGTTTGGTTTATATCCTCCACATTTTATGAAAAACAGCCTGCTTCACTTGCAGGCTGTCTTTCCGTCTCCACTAGTGCATTGTTCAAGCTGCTGCTGTTGCTCAAACAGAGGTACTATTTGCTTTTAAACACATTGTAAGCAATTATCGCTACCACTACGACAATGATAACCCACCAGTACCAAGCCATCGGACAACCTCCTTGGAGTCTAAATTCACCAACCACCAACTCATCTACAGATTTCTATGTTTTCCGGCGATACCCTTTTTTATTTATATTTATATTTGGCAGCAACCCTACAATATGACAAGAAGCGGTTGATTCTTATTCCGTTTCTATCCTCTCTGCAGAATCCTGATTGACGACATTCTGCTGTGCCGCTCAATTGACTCCTCGATGACTCGGCCCAGCACAACATCACTGGCGCCTTTGCAGTTGAGATCTGCAGTCCTGGCGGTAACACCCTTGGCATTGACGTCTCCGGCTCCGCTAATCCGCGCCTTGAATACGTCCACTTCGCCGGATTTGATGGTGATATCCCCGGCACCGGAGATTTGTGCATCAAACAAATCCCCGTTAATCTCGTCAATGCTGATATCACCAGATCCGCTGACTGCCAATTCTGCTTTGCCAGCTTTTTTGACATTTACATCACCGCTGCCGCTGACCCTGCAGTGAAGCTGATCAACGCTGTCCAGGTCGAGATCCCCAGCCCCGCTGATTCCCACCTGCGCCTGCCCAAACGGGATCTGAATACGGCCGTTGCCGGAGCCGTTGATTTTGACCGCCAATTCATCGCCACAATCCGCGCCAAACATGATTTCAATGCGGTTGTTCAAGCCGTGGATCTGGTTTTGCTCTCGTTGGACGATTTGCAGCTGGCGCCCGCTCTGCTTTACTTCCAGATTGGCTATGAATACAGGTGTCCCGTAGGCCTTCAGCCTGGTAACATTGTCGGCTGAGCGATTGACAGCGAAAGCTGAATTGGACACGGTCAAGTGCAGGGATTTGACTCCGGTGAATGATTCTTCCAGCTCTGTCCTGGTGGGATCGATCTCCGTCACAAAATTGTACTCATCGGCAAACTCAAAGCAAATCTCGCCCGAGCCTTGGCTGCTGATTTCCAGTTTCCGCAGATCAGCATGGCTCCCGTCTTTGAAAACTACAGTGTCTGCAGTAGTCACATCCACCTCTTTGTCTGAGTAACAGGCGACACTTTGAAAAATGTGGACCAGCCGCAGGTTTCCCTTGGCTTCGGGAAACACAGGCCCGCCGCTGGGCTGTTCGCTTTTGCCAAAAAGCTTCTCGATAGTGGTGTGCAGTTCTTGTGCCAGTTGAGGAAGGATTGTGATTTCCGGGAAACTGATTTCATTTTCCCATTTGGAAACTGCCTGGGCGGTAATGTTCAGCCTGGCCGCAAGTTCCTCCTGAGTTAAATCCGCCAATCTCCGGTAAGCGGCAATCCTCTTGCCAAAACCATGGACATTGTACAAGTAGTTCACTCCTCGCGTAGTTTTTGATTTAATTATGGCGGGGAACAGGCCAAATCTCAAGCAACTGTTGGTTTACATTCGCGGCAGTGAGCGCAAATTTACTCAACCATTGGTTGTATTAACTGTTGGTTGACCCGCATTGATTCTCTAATTCTTGATGCGGCTTTTCTGCAGGCGGTAAAGCTGCTCCGCTTTTCTCGCATACCACTTCGCCAGATCATTATTGCCCATCTCCCGGCAGCACCTGGCCAAAACAACATAGGCATCACCATAATCCGGGTCAACAGCGATCAAATCTCTGACCACCGCGGCACATTCTTCGTACCGCCCAAGGTGCATGAGGGCCACAGCCATCTGCATCGTGCAGCTTTTCCGCATATCAATCCAATGCTCGCCATCCAATAACTCTAGGGCGTGGCGGTAGCTTTGGACTGCTGCTTCATACTGGTTCCGTTCCAGTGCCAGATCACCCTTGAACATATAGTTCAAGCCCCGATCTGGGTTGTTCAAAATTGCATTGTTCATCATGGCATCAGCTTTGCGGTAGGCCCCGATGCTTGCATACAAACTCGCCAGGTTGAAATACAGGTATTCATCGTTAGGGTTGATGCCCAACCCTTCTTTATACGCCATGATTGCATGGTTAACCATACCTTCACTGATAAAGAACGCTCCTAGGTTGACAAAAGGTTCACTGGAGCCGGGCATCAGGGCTGCCATTTCCCGCAGGCAGTATTCGGCTTTCTGGAGATTGTGGTGTTCGTAGTAGGCAAAAGCAAGCTCCTCCCATAGATACACACTTTCATCACTGAAGAGCCGGGGATCGTCTTGTTTTCCGGTTTCAAGAAGCCTCAACGCCTGGTTCAATTCTGAAACTTTCAGTGTCCGCTCCCCGCCGGCCTGGAGGATTTTTTTGGCTTGTTCAAGCCTTTTTGGCATTTCCGATGCCCCCTTTACCATTTCCTTGTTTTTCAGTTTCAGCAGATAACTGGAAAAACCTCCCATTTTCATGTATGGGAGGTTTCATTTACTTAGACCGATACTCTCAGCTTAAAACAGGGAGAAGGCAATGAACAAACCGGCAGATATAGATGCCACCAGCGAACAGACGGTGATCTGTGTATTGATCGAAGGCCCTGCTGTATCCTTGTAAGGATCGCCAACTGTGTCGCCGACGACTGCAGCCTTATGGGCATCGGAACCTTTGCCGCCGCAGTTGCCTGCTTCCACGTATTTCTTGGCATTATCCCACAGCCCGCCTGCATTGCTCATATAGAGCGCCAAGAGCAGCCCGCTGACAATGTTGCCGGTAAGGAATCCGCCAATAGCCTCAATTCCACCGATAAAGCCGACCAGCAGTGTGGAAACAATGGCCATTACGCCAGCGGGAATCAATTCCCGCAATGCCCCTACAGTGGCAATGTCGATACAGCGGCCGTACTCAGGCGTGACACCCGGCTTGCCTTCTTTCAGGCCCTCAATCTCGTCGAACTGCCGGTGGATTTCCGCAACCATTCTCTCGGCATTGCGGTCCACACCCAGCATCAGCATTGCGGAGAACACTGCCGGGATTCCCGCACCGACAATCAGGCCGAAGAAGACGGTTGGATCCATGATATCAAAGCCGGTCAGTATTTCCATACCTTTGCTGGCCAGAAGATCATTGGCCTCAGACAGGAAGGCTCCCAAAAGAGCGATTACTGTCAAACCGGCTGCGCTGATCGCAAACCCCTTGGTCACTGCCTTGACGGTATTGCCGGCACTGTCCAGCTCGTCTGTAATCCTCAGAGCTTCCTCACCTAGGCCGCCCATTTCCACCAGGCCGCGGGCATTGTCCACAATCGGGCCGTAAGCATCGTTGGAGATAATCATGGCCACAATAGACAGCATGCCTACAGCTGCCATGGAGATACCGAAGAGCGAATCAAGATTGCTGTCAGGCACAATATTCTGGGTAATTGTAAATGCCAAAAGTGCAGACAGGGCAATCCCGAACAAAGCAGGGAAAACACTTAAGAACCCGTAACTTGTACCGGAAATGATGGTGAACGCCGGGCCGGATTTTGAAGCATTGGCAACACGCTGTACCGGTGGGCGCAGATCGTTGGTGAAGTAGTCAGAAACAATACCAATCACAACCCCGACAACCAGGCCAATGATGGTGGCTGCCCAGTAAAGCGCATTAAAACCAAAGATCCAGGTTGCAAGCCCGGTCAAAACGACAAAGATGCCGGTTGTGACATATGTTGATGTATTCAGGGCACCTGTAGGATCGCCGCCCTCTTTAATGCGGGCAAGCAAGACACCGATGGTGGAAGCAAACAGGCCAATTGCGGCATAGCACAGTACCATGCTGGTATTGACGCCGATTTTGCCGCCATCCAAGGCCATTCCCAAGACCAAAGCTGCCGAAAGGCTTGCCACATGGGAATCGAACAGATCAGCTCCCATACCGGCAACGTCACCTACATTATCGCCTACATTGTCGGCGATAACTGCCGGGTTGCGGGGATCGTCTTCAGGAATTCCCAATTCAACTTTGCCGACAAGGTCAGCGCTGATATCGGCGGTCTTGGTGAAAATGCCACCGCCTGCCTTGGCAAAGAGCGCCAGTGAGGATGCGCCGAAACTGAAGCCAAGTGTCATGGAAGCATCTTTGGTAAGCAGGAGTACTATCGTGGTACCAAGCAAGCTGGAACCAACCACAGCCATGCCCATGACCGCGCCGCCGCGGAAACCAATCATAAAGGAAGGCTTAATGCCCTTGGTGGCTGCTTCTGCACTTTTCATGTTGGCTAAAGTAGCTACAAACATACCGATTTTTCCTGCAAGAGCAGAAAAGACCGAGCCGGCAATGTACGCCAGGGCAGTATACAGATTGTTTGCCACACTGCCGTCTTCATGCCAAATCGGCTGCGGGAGCAGGATAAAAATCAAGACAGCCACAACTGCCACAAAAATCGCCAACAGCTTATACTCACGGACCAAAAATGTATCGGCACCTTCCCGGATTAAAGCGCCTATGCGGGCAATTTCTTTATTGGCAGTGGGTTGTTTGCTGACCCATTGATACAACCAGTATGCAACCGCAAAAGCCAGTAAGGAAACAATAATTGATACTATCGGCCAGGTCATAATTTTCCCTCCATCCTATCATAATTTTACCATCAAGCAGCCAGATTACCCCCATAGTATTTCCATTTTAACAGCAAAACCCCTTCAATAAATCTGGGGGAAGTGGTTAGACTAATGCCAGGGAAATTCGAACACAGCGGGGGTTAAATTGTGGGAAAGACAGTGCTGATCTTGGGCGGCGGGACAGGCGGGGTTGTGGCTGCCAATGTCCTGCGCAAACTCTTAGACGGCCGCCACCGGGTTGTCGTGGTTGATCGCAAAGATAAACACTACTTCCAAGCGAGCTATCCATTGCTCATGGCCGGCCTCCGCAATCCGGAACAAATCACCCGCAGTCTAAGACGGTTATTAGAAAAAGGAATTCAGTTCATTCAGGCCGAGGTTGCTGAAATCCTGCCCCATGAAAACCAAGTCCGGACAAACGCCGGCCTTTTTGGTTATGACTACCTGATTATATCCCTTGGTGCAGAGCTCCATCCCGAAATGGTCCCAGGCCAAAATGAAACCGCCTATAACCCCTATGATATCCATGCAATCCACCGCCTCCAAAAAGAACTGGAATTCTTCCGCTCCGGGACAATAGTGCTTTTTATTGCTTCTCTCCCCTTTACCGGTGCAGTAGGGCCTTATGAAATCATCTTCCTGATTGATGCCTGGCTGCGGCGGCGCAAGGTACGCAGCAGCACCCGCCTGATTTATGCCACCCCCGAACCAGCATTGTTTCCCTTCGCCGGCAAGAAAGTGAGCAGCAGCTTTGAGCAGCTGATGCAGCAAAGAAACATTGAACTGATGACCAACGCCAAAATCACGGCCGTTGACACATCCAAAAAAGAACTGATCTTGGCAGGCGGCCAAACCATCGCCGGAGACTTGTTGATCGGCGTACCCACCCATACCGGGCCGCTGGTTCTGCAAAAAAGCCCACTGGTACTCGATCAGGGTTGGTGCGCCGTCTCACCTTACACACTGCATGCCAAAATCCAATATGATACCGAGGCCCATGTGGCGGAAGCAGCAAACATTTTCTGTGTAGGGGATGCTGCGGCTCTGCGCCTGCCGGGCAGCGGCATGTGGGCGCCAAAGGTCGGTATTTTCGCCCATTTCCAGGCCGAAGTCGTTGCCCGCAACATTGCCCTGGACATTACCGGGCAGGAGCCCCGTTTCCGCTACCGGGGCAAAGAAGCCGGTGCGTCGATGATTACCGGGTTTAAACAAGGGCGGCTGTTGGCGATCGATTACTACGCCTCTAAGCCCCGGGTAACCTTGCTGCGGCCGAGCGCCATCGGTTACCTGGCTAAAACCACTTTTGAAAAATACTGGCTGAAAAGCTGGTTCTAACTGCACATTTGGATAATATTCCCACCCCGGTATTGCATGCAGCCGTGCTTAATTCCAGATAATCCTGCACAGGATAAAACTTGGGAGGTTGTACCCGTGACAGCACAGAAACAAAAAATCCTGACCAAGAAGGAATACCAGAAGCTGGCGAAAGACAATGAACCACGGCGCCCCGTCCTTGCCAACTGCGTACGGGCATTTTTGGCAGGCGGTACCATTTGCCTGATCGGCCAGGGTATAACCGACATTTTTGTCTTTTACTTTGGTTTTACAGAGAAAAGCGCCGGCAACCCCACCGCAGCCACACTGATCTTCCTTTCGGTGGTTTTGACCAGCCTTGGCGTGTATGATCATATTGCCCAGTGGGCGGGCGCTGGAACCGCTGTGCCCGTTACGGGATTTGCCAACTCAATGGCGTCAGCCGCACTGGAACACCGTACGGAAGGGTATGTCCTTGGGGTGGGCAGCAACATGTTCAAGCTGGCAGGATCGGTAATTGTCTTTGGCGTCTTTTCAGCTTTCATCATCGCTTTCATCCGCACCTTGATCCCTTTGATAGGAGGTGCGTAGCCTATGAAAATGGGAACCCAGAGCTGGATTTTCACCAACCGCCCCACAATAATAGGCGCCGCTGCGATAGGCGGGCCCCGGGAGGCCAGAGGGCCCCTGGCGAATGATTTTGACCTGCTCCATGACGATTTGCTGTTTGGTGAAAAAACTTTTGAAAAGGCTGAACGAAAACTCCTGGAAGAAGCGTGCGAACTGGCCATTCAAAAGGCCAATTTGCAGAAACAGGATATTGAGCTCTTCCTGGGCGGTGACCTGTCGAACCAGATCATCAGCTCAACCTTCACCGGACGCAGCCTGTCTGTACCCTATCTGGGCTTGTTCGGAGCCTGCTCAACTTCAATGCAAAGCCTGGCCTTGGCGGCCTTGATTGTTGATTCCAGATTTGGCAACAACGTGCTCTGCGGCACCGCCAGCCATTACGCTGCCGTTGAAAAGCAATACCGCTATCCCACTGAATATGGTTCGCAAAAACCAGATACTGCGCAGTGGACCGTAACCGGAGCCGGTGCTGTTGTGCTGGGGCAAACAGGCGCCGGCCCTCAGGTGGTTTCGGCAACCATCGGCAGAGTAGTGGACATGGGCCTTAAGGATCCGTTCAACATGGGCGCCGCCATGGCCCCTGCCGCCGTGGACACACTTCAAGCCCATTTTCAGGATCTACAGGCTTCACCTGATGACTATGACCTGATTGCCACCGGTGACCTGGGCCGCTACGGCCATCAGCTGACACTGGACCTATTTCCCAAGTACCACATTAATATGCCGGAAAAAAAATATGTTGACTGCGGCATGATGATCTATGATCAGAACCAGCCGATGCGCTTTGCCGGAGGCAGCGGTTCGGCCTGCTCTGCAGCGGTCGCCTACGGCCACATTTTGAACCGGATGCACCGGGGGGAGCTAAAAAAGGTGCTGATCCTGGCTACCGGGGCCTTGCTGTCGCCTTTGTCCTATCAGCAAAAAGAAAGCATCCCCTGTGTCGCCCATGCCGTAGCCATTGAATATACCGTGGAGGAGTGAGGCTTGATGCATACCTATTTCTGGGCATTTGTCGTTGGCGGGCTGATCTGCGTCATCGGCCAGATTTTGCTGGATGTTGTGAAATTGACGCCTGCCCATATGGTTACAACCCTGGTTGTGGCGGGAGCAATCCTCTCGGGCCTTGAGCTGTACCAGCCGCTGATTGATTTTGCTGGTGCCGGGGCTTCGGTACCCATTACCAGCTTCGGCAACGCACTTGTCCAGGGTGCTTTAAGTGAAGCAAAAATGTCGGGGTTGGTGGGGATTGTGACCGGCATTTTTGAGGTCACCAGCGCAGGCATATCATCGGCAATCATCTTTGCCTTCCTCGCATCACTGCTGTTCAGGCCCAAAGGATAGAAAGGATGGTTTTCATGCAGACACCAAGAGTTTTTTCATCCGGCCTGCCCTCACGCCTGCACCTGAAAACCGCTGTCTGCCTGCTGTTGTTCCTACCTCTTTTGATAACTGGCTGCAGTTTAGGCCTGAAATCGGAATCTCAATCGCCGTCAGCCAAGGACCCCCTTCCGTCGGACCTTGAGCTCGCCGATGCAGTCAGGCAGACAGTAGAACGGCATCAGGCGGTGGATCAGGCCGTAGCAGTTGCATTAAAACAAGATATTTCCGTTGCCATCAAAGTTACCGGGTTTGACCGCCTGCGGCTGAAACAGATTAAGCAGGAAGTAAATGATCTAATCCGCCAGGTTGTGCCCCGGGAGTATACGATTCATATCACAACCGACAAGCGAATTTTCCGGGATCTGAATCAGGTGTCCCGCGATATTGCGGCCAATGACGGCATCGCCCTGCCCAAAACCCAGGACCAACTGGCCAAGCTGAATAAGGACATGCATAAATAGCTGTAGGTAAGGATCGACCGGCGGGAAAAACGAGAATGGAGGTTAAACCCATGAAAAAACGCGATGACCAAAAGGCCAAGCCCTATGTCAACCAAAAACAGCTGCGGCTGGGAGCCGATCCGGGAATGCAGCCAGAGCACCTGGCCGGCGATGACTCCACAGACAACCGGATTGGCATCAATGATGCTGAAAGCAATCTGAAATGGCGGGCAGCGACACCTGCAGGGGAGCCATTCATGCACCCAATGCATGATGCGACAGCTGATCCCCAGCTGGATCACAAAAAGAGGCGGCCGGAACCTGATAACGAACCCAGGAGGTGATCCAATGCAGCAGCTTACGTGGAAAGTAGGCGGAGCCCAAGGCGAAGGCATTGATTCAACCGGTGAAATCCTGGGGGCGGTTCTCAACAGGATGGGGTACCATACCTTCGCCTACCGTCATTTCATGTCTTTGATCAAGGGCGGTCATACCAACTACAAAATCCGCATCTCCACCCAACCTGTGCATTACCATGGTGATCTCACCGACATCTTGATCGCTTTTGATCAGCGCACCATAGACGAAAACAAGGCCGAGCTGCATCAAAACTCGATTGTAATTTACGATTCCGCATTTGAACCGCAGGGGTTGGAAAGCATTCCATGCTGCGGCATTCCCATGCGGGAAACCGCTGCAAAACTGGGGAACCCGATTATCAAGAACATGGTTGCTATCGGGGTCACCGCTGCTGCCCTCAATCTGGACCCTGCGCCTTTTCTGCAAACAGTAGCCTCTCGGTTTGCCAGTAAAGGCGAGAAAATTGTGGCGATCAACAAAAACGCGATCCAGCAGGGTTATGATCACTACCGCGAAAAAGAAAAGCAGCGGTTCAAGCTGCCGGATCAAACAGCACAGGAACCGCTGATGCTGATTTCCGGCAATGAAGCTGCCGGTTTTGGCGCACTGGCGGGAGGCTGCCGCTTTCTGGCCGCATACCCCATAACTCCCGCTACGGAAATCATGTACTGGCTCGTAAATCACCTGCCAGATTATGGCGGCAAGGTCGTCCAGGTGGAAGATGAAATCGGCGCCTGTCTCATGGCCATCGGCGCCAACTATGCCGGCGCCCGGGCCATGACTTCCACATCAGGGCCCGGGTTTTCCCTGATGCAGGAAGCAATCGGTTTGGCTGGAATGGCTGAAATCCCTCTGGTGATTGTCGATGTACAGCGGGGCGGACCGGCTACGGGATTGCCCACCAGGACTGAGCAATCAGATTTGAACGAAATATTGTATGGTTCCCATGGAGAGATCCCCAGGATCGTAATCACACCGGCTACGATCACAGACTGCTTTTTCAGGATGATCGACGCATTCAATCTGGCAGAGCATTACCAATGTGTGGTGATTGTGGCGACAGATTTGTTTTTGGGCATGTCCAAGCAGTCCATTGCCGGATTGGACTATGACGCAGTCAAAGTCAAGCGGTCGGGGTTGATCGGCGATGAGAGCCTTGCCGATCTCGAACCGGGGGCATTCAAGCGATATGCCGTGACCGAATCGGGGATTTCTCCCCGTTCAATCCCCGGGCAGGCAAACGGCATGTATGTCGCCCTTTCCAATGAGCATGACGAACAGGCCCGGGAAGAAATGGAAGACCGGCATAACCGGGTGACACAGATGGAAAAGCGCTTCCGAAAGCTGTCCTCATTCCAACCTGATCAATGGGGGGCGAAATACTATGGGCCCGACCAGCCGGATCTGCTGCTGATCGGCTGTGGCTCTACCTATGCCCAGCTGAGTGAAGCCCGCCAGGCGTTGGAAAAGGCAGGGAAAAAGGTGGCCCACCTCCACCTGCATATCCTGGCACCATTGCCGGCGACAAGCGTTGGGTTTGCGGTCGAACAGGCCCAAAAATGCCTAATTGTGGACAATAACTTCACCGGGCAGCTGAAAGGCCTGCTCCAGCGGGAAATTGGGTTGCACCAAAAATTCATACTCCATAACCGCTATGACGGCATGCCCCTCACAGTTGGGGAAATCATCGCAAGAGCAAATGAGGTGTTGCAATGAACGTTAGACTGACAGACTACCGCGGCGCCCGCCCTACCTGGTGCCCCGGCTGCGGCCACTTCGCAGTTTTAGGCTGCCTGCAGCAAGCCACTTATCAATTGGGTCTGCCTCCGGAATTGGTTGTGGTGGTTGCGGGAATCGGCTGTTCTGGCAAAATCGTCCAGTACTACGGCGGTTATGGTGTCCATTCACTCCACGGCCGGACCATCCCGGTGGCGACCGGCATTCAGATTGCCAATCCCGGCTTGACCGTAATCGCAGCAGGCGGTGACGGAGATGGCTACGGCATCGGCCTTAACCATTGGGTCCAAGCTATGCGCCGTAATGTAGACATAACGTATCTGGTGATGGACAACCATATCTACAGCCTGACCACGGGACAATACTCGCCCACAAGCCGTAAAGGGTTTGTTTCCAAAACGACACCAAAAGGTTCCGCCGAGATGCACCTGCGCCCTTTGGAAATCGCCTTGACAGCCAGGGCTTCTTTTGTAGCCCAAGGCTTCTCCGGCGATGTGAAACAGCTGACTAAGATCATCAAAGCCGCCATTGAACACAAGGGTTTCAGCCATGTCAACATCTTCAGCCCCTGTGTCACATTCAACAGGCTTAACACTTACGAGTGGTTCAAGGAACGGATCATCAGCCTTGACGCACAGGATTACAGCCCCGATGACCGTCTCCAGGCACTGGCGAAAGTCATGGAGGCTGATGGTGTCCTGACTGGAATCATCTTTCAGGAAGAAAGGCCTCTCTTCCACAATGAACTGCCGGGCGTCCAAGACCAACCTTTGACCAAATCACCTCTCGAATTGGCCAGAGATCAGTTTCAACAGCTGGCGGCTGAATTTCTAAGCTGACCTGATTGGCATTGCTGTCATGTATAAAGATAAAGGGCGGCCTGTGGCCACCCTGTTTGAGCATATGGTTTTCTACTCACGATTGAATCATTTAATGTCAATGCTGCACCTGGACGAACGGCCTTGATCCTTTTTCGGGATCTTTACTTCAAGCACACCGTTGTTGTAACCGGCGTCGATCTCATCCGGGTTGATATCGCCCACATAGAACTGGCGCTCACAGCTGATCATGCGGCGCTCCCTGCGCACATATCTGTTTTCCTCTTCCTGGTTGATAGTCTCGTCGCTCTTGACTCCGATTACAAGATAGTCGCCAACAACTTCCAGATTGATGTCGCTGCGGTTCACGCCGGGAAGTTCTGCCTGCAGGAGATAATGGTCACCTCCATCTTTGATATCTACCCGAAAACCGAAGTTGGCCGCCGGCCAATCCCAAAAATCACGGAAAAAGTCATCAGCAAACTTTGGCAGCAATCTCCCTCTACGAAATGGTCTCAGGCTGTACATAATCTACACCTCCAGAAGCTATTTTCACTTATTATTCTAATGAAACGTCAGGAATAGTCAAACCCTGATTTTCCCCGAATTTGACTATTTTTGACCTTTAGCTTCAGGGATCAAGCAATACCAATTGCTTGCTTAAATTTCCAAGGTCAGGTAAAGTCAGGAAGCCCTCTGGTTTCCAGATCCTATTTTACCCGGAACGCAGTTATCATATGCTGCCCCAAAGTCAGCAG
>JAAYNP010000045.1 GCA_012520795.1 Bacillota bacterium | reverse complement strand
ATTTCGTCAGCAAACGCCGACAGGACGAAGCTGCTCATCAAAATCCTCCTCTGCCAAAAAGATCGCTTTCGGTAATCATCTTACCACAGAATAGCTATTCTTTCCAACAAATCCTTTGCATGAAAAAACCCCGAGACTGCCGTGCCTAAGCAGGCGCAATCCCGGGGCTTGGTTGTCTGGGGTCATTATTCCAGTTTAAAGCGATCCACTATCATCCGCAGTTTGGAACAGATCTCCATCAATTCCTGGGCGGAGCCGGCCACTTTCTCAATGGCAGCCGCTTGCTGTCCGGTGGCGCTTGCCACTTCATGCCCGCCCACATTCAGCTGCTTCAAAGCTCCGGAAAACTCGGTAATTTGGGTCATGATTTCCTCCACCACTCCCAAGATGCTGTTGAGAAGATCACTTGACTCGTGTACTTGGGCAATTGCCTGATCCGCTTGGTTCGACCCTTGGCTCATATCTGCAACCGCACTGGATATCCTGGCCTGAATCTGGGTGATTAAAGTGCCAATCTCAGTCGTGGCTTCACTGGACTGCTCCGCCAGTTTCCGTACTTCTTCGGCAACAACTGCAAAGCCCCGGCCGTGCTCGCCGGCCCTGGCCGCTTCAATGGCAGCGTTTAGGGCCAACAGGTTGGTCTGTTCTGCGATATCTTCAATCATTCCGGCAATATTGCCGATCTGTTTTGACAAAGTCCCAAGCTCACCGACTTCCAAAGCCATGCGCTGAATGTTGTCCCTTAATGAATTCATCTGCCCCGTGATATTCACGATCGCCTCTGTCCCGTCCGTTACCTGCTTGGAGATTTCCTGGACCTTGGTATTCATCCTCTGGGCGTTGTTGTTCATATCATCAAGGGAGCTGGAAAACTGGTTGGTAACACTGGCCACTTCCTCAATGGAGGCGCTCACTTCTTCGGCGGCTGCCGCCAGTTCTTCACTGGTGATCTTAACCCGGTCGGTGGTGTCCGATGTCAAGCCCAAGGCATGCCGCATTCTCTCCACTGTTTGGTTCAAAGCCCGGCCCAATGCCCCAACCTCGTCGCTGGTTTTCACCGGCACTGTCTGGGTGAAATCGCCTTCCGCAATCCCCTCCACTACAGTCTTCTGCTGAATGAGCGGTGCCGCAATCCTGCGGGACACGATCACAGAAACAATAATACCGACAGCCAGAAAGCCTAATGAGATGACGGCCATGTACCGCATCAAATCATACACATCGCTGAGAACCTCTGATTCCAGGGCCCCAATTCCGATCATCCAGCCGGTCTGGGGCATTGGTGCCAGCGCGGTGATTACGGTGTCATCCAAATAAGGGTAGCGGACAACGCCGGCGTTGCCTACACCCAGTTCCCGGATGGCTTCGCCAATGGGCGCCAGTTCCGCGGTATCTGTAAAGACATTGCGCTGCTCCAGCACATATTCCCGCACAGGGCCACCCGCAAGGATAGTGCCATCGCGGCTTATGATAAACGCTGCCCCTGACTCGCCAAAAGTGAGCCGAGCGGTAATCTCGCTGAGGGATACAGCACTAGCCCTTGCCATCAGCACACCCACAACTTGGTCATCTACCTTGATTGGAGCGGCGATCCCAAAAACGACGGTTCCTGTAGCCCGGTTGACAATCAAATCGGAAACTGTCGCTGTACCGGAAAAAGCCCGCTGCACATAATCACGATCGCCCTCATTGCCAACAGTCCCGTCTTCATGCATGGCATCACCGTTGGGATATACCACAGACAAAGCTTCATAGATTCCCAACCGTTCCAGTTCCGATTGCAGGACAGGCTGCTGCAGGGTCCAGTCCATGCTTTGGATCTCAGGCCTGGCTGCAATGGCCTCCAACGTTGACAAGTGGATTGTAATGCGGCTTTCCACATAATGTGCCGATTCTTCAGCCTGCATCAAAAGAGCCTGTTCCACCTGCTTGATCACGGCTGAAGATCCTCTCAGGTATGCCAAAAAACCAAGCCCCAAGCAGATTACCAGGATTAAGACACCTACAGAGAAACTGATCCGCCCAGCGATACTTCGTCTCATCAGGAACTCCTCCTCGCATATGCTTGGATGTTCACCGTGCCTTTACAAATTCCACTAATCATGCTCTTGTCAAGATTCAATAAAGATAATCTTTATCAATATGTCTTGTCAGTATCAGAAATTCTCGTTTGATGAAAAAAGTCCTGCATTAATGATCGGAAAACCCCAAGACAATTCACGCTTACCTTGGGGTTCACATCCAGCTGCCGGCAGGGGCTGCCGCTATTCCACAACCCTCACCTGATCGAAATCAATGATCAGCTGGTTGGAAATCGGTGTGCCAGGCGCCAAGCCCCGCTGCGGCACAGTGCAGATGCCCACTTCTCTGGTCAACACCTGCGGCATCACTGTTGTCAGGCCGTTTTCATCTGCCGGAAAAGGCACGGACTCGATCACAACACTCACCGGCTCCAGCCCTGCCCGGCAAGCCGTGACAGTGATCAGCCCAGCTTCCCTGGTGGAGCGTTAGTAATTATCGACATATATTCCTCACTGTAATCAAAACTGTCAAAAGCTGCGGCTAGGTTTCTTAACATGAACGGCATCATCGTTGACGAACTGCGCATGTACAAAAAACCTCGGCTGAGACAACTCCGCCGAGGTTTTTCCATGTCTGGACAGACTGCAGCATGGTTTAAATCTTAAATTTCCTTTTTAAAAACCGCATAAAATACAGCCAGTCTTCTCTACTGAAATCATGCAAACCATCCCGCAAATGGTATCCTATATCGCCTTCATGAAATGCGTCTCCCACTTCCGGCAATCTGTCGGGGTGTATAAAACCTGACAGGCCCAGTTTTTCATAGACTTCGCTTGCGGCAACGCATGACAGGTATTCGGAGTCGGGATCCGACCACCAATCCTTGCTAGCACTTGCGACATAGACTTTCCGCGGAGCAACAGCAGCTACCAAGAAGTGCTGGTCAAAAGGCAAGTTTTGTTCGTTGTCTATGTATTTTTTATAACCCTCGCAGAACCATTGTGGGAATCTGTTGTATATGTCTTTTATCCTTTCCCCTTTTTTACCTCGGGAAATAGCTGCGCCGCTGCAGCCAGATTCGTTCGCTATTGTACATGCGAAACGTGTATCTAAAGCTCCGGTTAACAGCGCTGTCATTCCGAGCCTTGAAACGCCTACGACCACGGCTTTTGACAAATCCAGGTTTGGCAGTGTCTCCGCATAATCCATGACCCGCGAGGCAGCCCAAGACCACATGGCAAGTTTTCCGCAATCATCTGCCTTTCTTTCTCTTCCGTCGAAAATGATTTTTGCCAGACCGTTGGAAAAATCATTGTCATCAGACGTGACATCCTGATAGCAAAAAGAAAGCACAGCAAAGCCGTTGTCGCAGATCTCCTCCATCGGGAAACACCTGTTCGGAATGGCATCCCTGAAGTTCGGAAATACGAAAAAGGGATACTGCTGTTTACCGTTTGGAATGGACGTGTAGAATGGAAAAGAAAAGCTTTTGTCCCCGAACTCCGCAGTCGCCAGAACTTTGCTGAGTGTCACTTTACCGGCGCAGTACTGTTTGTCTTCAACCACGTCAAAGCGCAAACTTGTCAAAGAACATGGTATAAAACCGTATTCTTCCCTGCAAAGGAGCGTTAAGATTTCAACTCTCCTTTTTTCCCACTGGTCCAAGGAGTATGCCTGTTTGGAACAGTCCCAGATCTTCGTTATCCCACGCTGACTAAGTATACTCTCTAGCATAGTTTGTACCCCTTTCTGATACATGCATTGCCTATCAGGTAATACCACTCACTACTTGGTAATTATAGCAACAAACCGTTACCAAATCAAACAAAGATTAACATAACATCGAGCAAACGAAAATGAGAAAAGCTTGCTGTCCAGATACAGCATACTTTAATTTAGGGCAACCTCTTGTTGAGAACCCTTACTCCTTCACAATCTTAACCTGATCAAAATCAACAACGAAAGTATTGGATACAGGTGTTCCCGGCGACAATTGAGGTGATCGTACGATAGTTGGTCCCACATCTTCTGTTAGTACCTGTGGCATCACGGTGGTCAACCCGTTTGCATCAGCGGCAAACGGTACGGACGCAATTACCACACTCACCGGCTCTAACCCCGGCCTTGAGGCGGTGATGGTAATGGGGCCAGCTTCTCTGGTGGAACGGATAAACACCCGGTTGACACCATTTTCAGCAAAAACATAGGTGGGTTCATGCTGGAGACCCTTGGTGCCGCTGTTGTAACCACCCAGGAAGACAGCGGGCCCTTCAATGCTGAAATCGATCCGCCCGTAATCCAGCGGATGGGCCCGCCCGTAAGCATCCACCACTTCCACATCGATAAAGGCAACATCCGAACCATCAGCCCGAAGGCCCTCTGGGCCTGTCACCGATGTCAAGCGGATTTGGACTACTTCATCGACCGTTTCAATCCTGTGCCGCACCAGCTCTTCACCGGAGGGGTCGAAGCCAACCGCTTCAATATATCCCGGCTGCATGATGTTGATGCCTTTGAACTCAT
>JAAYNP010000044.1 GCA_012520795.1 Bacillota bacterium | reverse complement strand
GCTCCCGCTTTCGCTGAAGCGGCAGCCAATCACAGGCTCCAGTCTGATTTGGCCTGCGCTTCCAGACAAAGGTATGCCAAGATCGATCCCCAAGCCTAACCCGGCAGTTGCCAAAGAAAGATCCAGCTGGCAGATGAAATTCAGCCTTTCCTTGAGTATTGGGAAAACAGCTTCTGTTACTATGTACATCCCGTTTTTCCCTGTTCCCAATCCAAAACCAACGGTTCGATCATCTCCGATGTCTTTGCTAACCCCCGCTGAAAACTGCCACCAAGGCAGCGGCTGAAAATCTACCCAGTAACCAATACCCAGATCATCATTACCCGGTATATACTCCGGTGTCTCTATGGCTACTGGGCTGCGGGAAAAAAAGATCCTGCCACCAATCCCTCTGACCCATCGATGATTCTTGGGATCAAGATAATGGTCATTTCTGTTTTTTCACTGACGATATCAGTTTTCTGGAACAATTTGCCAACAAGGGGCAGATCGCCTATCAACGGCACCTTGTTGGTTTCTTCGCCTTCATTTTCCTGAATCAAGCCGCCAATCAACACGGGTTGGCCATCCTTGACTCTCACCGTTGTTCTTGCTTCCCTGGTTTTAACCTGGGGATACTGCGAGCCTTCTATCAACACGAACAGGCTTACTTCCGGGCGTACCTCAATGGTAATCATTCCGTCATCAGAGATCCGCGGCAGCACACTTAAGTTGATACCGCTCTGCAGAAAATCGATGCTCTGCTGATTGCCTTCCTCATCAGTCAAAACGATAGGAATCCGATCGCCCACGAAAAACATGGCCTCTTGGCCACTTAACGTGGCGATCTTGGGACGGGCAAGGATTTTAGCTTTACCCTGCTGTTCCAATGCTTCCAAGGCAAAAAGGACCTGCCATGGTTCCCAATCGAGCTCAACCTGGAATAGGGAGTCCGGGTCCTCCATCCCCACTTGAAAACTGGGCAAAATGCCGCTCCAGTCCAATCCAAATGCGGCGGATACATCATCAGCCATCTCATGAATCCACACTTCCAAAAGCACCTGTGGCAGCGGCTGATCATATTCGGCAATGAACTGATCCACCTCTGCTATCTGATCTTCTGTGGCTCTGATCATGACTGATTTTGTGGTTTCATCAACCTGAATCCGATCCGCCGGGATAATCAGCTGCATCATGCGGCCGGCTGCATCGGGCTCCGTATGGTTCAAGCGGTAGATCTTGATTCGCTCCCGAGGCTGGATAACCGGATCAGCCTGGGCATATGTTGGCTGCTTTCGGTGTGCTACCAGTGTGCCGTCGGCAAATGACAGTTCCAGATGCGCCTGTTCTGCGATCAATTCCAGTGCCGCCATTGGATCGAGATTGCGAATGTCAGCTACAATACTGCTGGATGCCAGGCTTGGATCAGCGATCAGGTTCAGCCCCAACTCCCCGGCCAGCAGCTGCAGTACAGCCAAAACGGTTGTCTCTTGTTGATACGCCCGCAAATCCGGCACATCGAGCTGGTTTACTACCGATTGGGCTTGCTCCAGTTGTTCCGGGCTCCCGTAGATGATCAGGAGATTGCTGCCGCTTTTGACGTAAATATTCTCCGCCGGCATAAACATGGCCAGGACAGGAATAATGTCCTGAGGTGCAATATGCTCCGTATATATATAGTGAAGCTGGCTTGCCTGCAACTCTGCCATGCGCTCTTTCGCGGCAACAAGCAGTGTATTGCCTTTGATCAGGAAGCCCGCTCCGCTCACTTGGGCTACAAGGTCCAATGCTTCATAAAGATCAACATCGTTGAAATGAAACGTACCATTGCCGGTCACCGATTTGTCCACCAGAACATTCATGCCGGCAATTTCTCCCAAGGTTTGGAAGATATCCTTATACTCTGTTTCGATGAACTGAAGAGTGACGGACTGCGCCAGAGCCTGTCCTGAAACAAACAGCAGCAGCGTGAACAGTATCACCCATAACAGCCCACTGAACCTTGGTTTGGCGCTGTGCATGATCACTGCCTCCCCATTTCCAGCGTGAAGCTGCGATCATCTTTGACAAAAACCACTTGTTTGTCCACGACCCTCTGGAGAGTCCAGCCCATAGATGAATCGCCGGGCTGCATCAGCTGCGTTCTACCCTCGTACTCAATCAGAATCAGTGTTCGATCACTGCTTCTAACCAAACCTTTCAAGATAAACGCCGGGTGGTCTTTGGCTCCAACTATGATGTGAATTTCCTGCCATTCTGCCTCACTGGCAACTCCGGAGAGAATTCTCAGTCCCGCATCCCACGCAAACTGCCTGGATGGAAAAGCCCGCTGGAGGATGCCGAGTATCTCCAAACCATTTCCATGTTCAATATAAATCCGCTGATTGATCAGATTCGGATCTGATGCCTGTTCAAGCTGTACAGAACCGGAACGGATTGAGTCATATTTTTCGAGAATCCCTGTGGCATAATCGAGTTCTCCAACTGTGCCAAACAGGAACAGAATATTCAATTCGGGGTCTATATAGGTTTTAACCCCGGGAACGACTATTGCCAACAATCGGCTCGCATCTTGAGCTGAAACATTTTTCAAGGCAACGAATGCTGAATCCTGGCTTTGAAATCTTTCATCCAACCGGGCTTTTGAGGCCACAACCAGAGTGTTGTTCACGATCCGGTAATCGTAACCGCTTACTTGAATAAGCAAGTCCAAGGCTTCCGTGACTGTCAGTTCCTTAAGGTAAAAACTTATCGTTCCAGTGACACTGGGATCGATCAGGACATTGTACCCGGCCAGCTCACCCAGGACCTGAAATACATCACCCAAGGGAGCTTCCTTGAAATCCATATCAAGAACAGCCTCGGCCAAACCAACCTGCACCACCAAAAGCAGCCCGGCAAATGCAATCACCAAAACTGCCATCTGCCTGGGTTTCATCTTAAACATTACAATTCCCCCCCAAAGTCAATACCAATTTTCACCCCATTAACATCAAGGACAAGCATGGTCTCGGAAATCTCAGAAACAGTACCTACCCCCAAAGGCTCCCCCACCCTTGTCCATACCTGAGCCCCGTCAACACTGACCAAGGCTCGGTATTCACTACCATGGACTTTCACAACACCCAAAAGCTTAATCCCTTTAACGCATGATTCCTGCAGGTACCACAGGGGCGTTCCAAACGGATGGCTTGGAACCACACCTGTCTCCTGCCAAACTGGCGGCTGCCAGCTGGCTGATGTTTCCCGTTGAGCAGGTATGACATACAAATCAAGTCCTGCTCTCAGATGAACACTCCCATTGATGCTGCTGATCAGTGACATGTCGGTGTAGTATAGCGATGGGAATGCCTCCCCCAATGATTGAACCGCTGCCAGTACATTACCGCAGCCGCCGGCAAGCTCCATGTTCAGCCGGTACATGGAGTTGGCCCCTTCAGCCCGCAGCGGATCATAATCCAGCTTCACTAGCTCGGCTTGGGAAACTGCAGCCACTTCTTTGACAGCCGCCAATACTCCCGGCAAGTCAACAGCCCGCGGTATCATCTCTTCATACATAAGGGCTGCCGCAGTCAAGGTGTCCAGCTCTGCCTCAATGGCATGGCGCTGTTCAATCAAGCGCTCAATCATCTCCACCTGGCTTTGTTCATGCTTGATTGTATTCTCCAGCAGTTTCAACTCCGATATTTTCGGGCTGAGAAACATCAGCAAAGACAGAATTACCATCATATAGACCAGTATAATCGGGATATATTTGACCGCTGATTTTTTGGTATTGAAAAAACTCAATTCGATCAACTTAGTCTCTCCTTTGAGCATTGATCGTAAAGCTAATGATCCTGCCGCCCAAGGCCGCTTGGTCCAGCTGATTGACACTGGCGTCGTAACCATGGCTTTGCAGATTCTGCAAATATGTGAAAACTAGTGAAGCTTCGACGGTGTACCCGGAAACCACAATGTTCGATTTGTTGAGTTCCACGGCTTCCAGCCAAACCTGTTCCGGCACACCGGAAACGATCAAAACAAGTTCTTCCGGCTGCGGATTCAGATCGGCACCGGCAGCTATTTGCCGATAATAATCGATACCCGCCCTCAAATCTTTGTTCTTGGCCTGCATCTGGGAGATGTGCCGCTGCTGTTCCATCAGCATATTCTTGTAACTCAAGAGATTCTCATGCTCCTGCTGCAAAGCCTGGATCTGGGCAGACTGAAGATAACCCAATACATTGACACAAATCAACAGGACAATGCCAAGGAAAACCAGTAAAAACTCCCAGCGTACCGAGCTCTGTTTCAATGGGCGCTCCTCAACAGGCAGCAGGTTAATCCGCATTACTCACTCAATCCCCTCATCGCAAGTCCGATTGAATTGGCATAAACGCCATAGTCAACAGGCTGATTGAAGCTTTGGCCTTGTGTGAAAAACTCAAAAGGGTTAAGCCTGTTCACAGCCACATCCAATTCCTGTTGAAATGCCGTCATCAATCCCCGGAAATGGGAAATCCCCCCGCACAGGACCACCTGATCCAGGATATCGCTGATCCGGGAAGCCCTGGACTGTGAGCGCAAATAATCAAGGGTTTGCAGTATCCCACCGGTGTACTGCTGGACTACAGACCGAAGCGCGCTGGTGGAACCTACACCTTTACTGATCAGCTCCTCCAGGCTGTATTCGTACTTCAGCTTTTGGGCCTCGATAACGTCAATCTCAAAAGCCAATGACAGCGCTTCGTCCAGCAACCGGCCGCCGATAGGCAAGATCCGGTACACTGCATAAAACCCGTGCTGCTCGACATAGATTACGGTCTGTTCATACCCGAGATCGACATAGCATGTGCGCATTTCGGAGCTGTTTTCCACCAACCTCGGCAGATTGAACGCAGCCACATCGATGATCTTCGGTTCAAGCTCGGCTGCCTTCATCATAGCGATATAAGGATCCAACAGCTCTTTGGCGCATCCGACCACCACTACATCCAACCCAGTCCCCCTGCTGATCGCGTCATAACTGTAGTAAACAGAATCGGCGGCCTGGTTCGCAGGCAGTTTGAGGATTTCGTTTAAATCCAGTTCAACCGCCTGTTCCAGCTCTCGTGCCTTCATGCGGGGCATGACGACTTGCCTGATGGACATACTGTGGCTGTTAAGCCCCAGAACCACACGAGCTGTTTTGACCCCACGCTCCTTTAGCGCACCGCGCAGTGCATAGGCAAAAAGATCGGGATCCAGCAGTTGATCATGATTTAAACTGCCCTCTGGCGGAGCAAACTGAAGCAACTCTTTGATCCGATAATTGTGCTTGCCTTCCCTTACCAGCTCCGCAATCTTGATTTGATAACTTCCAATATCCAGTCCCAGACAACTTTTAGCCATGGTCTACTCCTTAAAACTGAATGTTGCTGAACATCTGCATCATCGGCAGATATACAGAAATAACAATAAAGGCCACTACAACTGCCAAAACCAGCATTACAGCCGGCTCTAGGATTTTGGTTAACGATGAAACAGCATAATTCACTTCATTATCGTAATAATTGGATAGATGAATCAAGGTTTTTTCCAGATTCCCCGTTTCCTCGCCGACTGCTACCATCTGGACCAGCATTTTGGGAAACACGGAATGCTGTTTGAGTGGTTCGGTCAATCCTTGGCCCTTCTCAACAGCGAATCTTGCATCGCGAAGAGCCTGATTGACAATGCGGTTTCCGATCAGCCGCTCCACAACCCCCAAAGCCTTGATCATGGAAATCCCGCTGTTCAGCAGTATGCTCATGGTCCGGCAAAACCGTGAAAAAACTACCATTTTTCGCAGATTTCCTACCACCGGAAGCCTTAAGCTGATTTTGTCCTTCAGATACTGGCCATGTTCAGTCCGGAGATAAACGCTAGCCGCAATGATGACCGCAGCCAAAATACCGATAACCAGGTACCAGTATTCAACGGTGAAGCTGCGGAAATCAAGGACCATTTGCGTGATCTTTGGCGGCTGTGCACCTACTGCTGTAAAATTGGTGATCAACATCGGCAAGATGAAATAGATCAGGATGAATATCATGACTACCGCTACCGAACCTACAATTGCCGGGTACATGAGCGCTTCAGACACCTTCTTCTGAAGCTCATCCATTTTTTCATAGTATGCAGCCAAGTGATCAAACACGGTGGGCAGCTCTCCTGCCAACTCCCCGGCCTCAACCAGATGGATGAACTCATGGGGAAACAAGGTTCTGTGTTTGGCGATGGCGCTGGTAAACGAGCTCCCACTGGCAATGTCCAGCCGAATCGTATACAAAGCCTTGGTTAATCGTTGATCCTGGCTTTGCTCTTCCAAGAGCTGCAGGCTGGATATCAACGATACTCCCGCTTCCAGTTGAATCGCCAACTGCCTGGCTAAAAGGGCCAAAACTTTGCTCTTCAGGGGCTTGCGGCTCGCTGTGCGATTGACAATCTGGCTCAGGCTGCTTTGTGGGGCAGCCTGAATTTGAGTAACCTGCAAACCCCGGACCCGCAGATCCGCCAGAGCCTCTTCTCTGGAATCACTTTCAACCACACCACGTACCAGTTTTCCCCGAGGATTCCTTGCTTTGTAAACAAATTTGCCCATCCAGCATCACCACCGCTAAAAGGAACGATACCGGTTTGCTTCGATCTCATCCACCATCCCGCGGCGGACCAATTCATCGATCGATGCGTCCAGTGTCTGCATTCCATACCTGGTTCCTGTTTCAATCAGAGTCCCGATTTGATGCGTTTTGTTATCCCGGATCATGTTGCGAATCGCTGGCGTACCCAACATTACTTCCACCGCAGGTACCATACCCTTGCCGTCTTTGCTGGGCATCAGCTGCTGAGAGATGACAGCTTCAATCACACCTGCCAACTGGACCCTGATCTGCTGCTGGCTTGCGGGAGGAAAGACATCAATAATCCGGTCAATCGTAGTTGCTGCATTGCGTGTGTGCAAAGTCGACAAAACCAGATGCCCTGTTTCCGCCGCAGAAATCGCTGTAGCAATGGTTTCCAAATCACGCATTTCGCCTACCAAAATCACATCGGGATCTGCACGTAGTGCCGCCCTCAAACCGCTGGCAAAACTTTGAGTATCGGTACCGATTTCCCGCTGGTTAATAATGCAGCCGCCATGGTGGTGCAGATACTCAATGGGATCCTCCAAGGTAATGATCACGCCTTTGCGCTGGCGGTTGATCAAGTCGATCATCGCCGCCAAAGTCGTAGATTTGCCGCTCCCAGTGGGCCCTGTCACCAGAATCAAGCCATCCTTCTTGTGAACAACATCACCAATGATCTTGGGCAGACGCAGCTCATCCAGGGAACGAATCCTGGTATTAATCACCCTAATTGCAGCAGAAACAGATCCGCGCTGTTTGTAAACACTACACCTAAACCGCCCAATACCATGCACGCCGTAAGAAAAATCAACTTCGCCACGGGTATCCAAAGCCCTACCGTGCGATTCTTCCATAATTGACTGCATCAATTCATGAACAACATTGGGTGTCAGCGGATCGTACTCAGTCAAGGGTGTGATGGTACCGTAGATCCTCAAGATCGGCGGAATACCTGCCGACAGGTGTAAATCAGAGGCATTGCGTTTTACGGCTGTTTCCAGCAGTTCAAAGACGTTTTCTTCTGCGTTCACTACAGTGCCTCCTGTTCCTCAATGCTGTATACGGTGCGGACAATCTCGTCTGTTGTGGTAATTCCCGCTGTCAACTTGGCTACCGCATTTTCCTGCAGCGTGTTCATTCCTGACTCAAGTGCCAGCGCCCGCATCTGCTCTTCGCCGGCTCGCATGTCTATTGCCTGGCGCAAGTTCTTGTTCATTATTAGTACTTCCTCAATCGCCACTCTGCCATGATATCCCGATTGGTTGCACAAAACACAGCCTGAACCCTTGTATACCTTCTCTGGCACAGCCATGCCCAACCCTTTGATAAACTGAATCACCAAAGGATCGGTAAGGGGCACTTCCTGTTTACAGTCGGGGCATACTTTGCGTACCAAGCGCTGCGAGATGACTGCCGTTATAGTGCTGCTGATCAGATATGGTTCAATACCCATGTCCATCAAGCGGGCAACCGTGGCAATTGTATTGTTGGTATGGAGCGTGCTCAGCACCAGGTGCCCCGTCAAAGCGGATCGAATGGCGATCTCCGCTGTCTCCCGATCCCGGATTTCTCCCACCATGATAATGTCCGGATCCTGGCGCAGCACTGTCCTTAACCCCGTGGCAAAGGTCAAGTTCACTCTTGGATTGATCTGCACCTGATTGATTCCCGCCAGATCGTACTCAACAGGATCTTCAATTGTAATGATGTTTTTCTCAACTGTGTTCAGATGCGATAAAAAACTGTATAAGGTTGTTGTCTTGCCGCTGCCCGTAGGGCCAGTTACCAGTACCAGCCCTTGGTTCAGCTTCAGGATCCGCCGCAGCTTCTCGGCTGTTTCTGCATTGAAACCCAATTGATCAATACTTAACAAACCATGCGCCTTGTTAAGGATTCTGGCCACAATTTTCTCACCATGAACGGTGGGTAAAGTGGAAACCCGCATGTCCACATCGGAATCGCCGACTTTGATCTGAATGCGCCCATCCTGCGGGCGGCGGCGTTCAGTGATATCGAGGTTGGCCATCACTTTGATTCTGGATTGAACATCATTCCGGAGCCTTCTCGGTACAGTCATCACTTTCCGCAGTATACCATCAATTCTGAAACGGACATCCATATCCTCTTCCGTTGGCTCGAGGTGAATGTCGCTGGCATGGTCCCGGACAGCCTGCTCCACGACCATATTCGCCAACTGTACTCCGGGTGCATCCCCAAGATATTGATCCTTCTGCAAAAAGCTATCTTCATCATCAGCATCATCAGTATACTGATCAAACACTTTCCTCGCTGTTGATGCAATATCGCGGCTGCGGGAGAGGGCTGTCTTGATTTCCTCTTCGGTCGCGATTACCGGCGAAACTGACATCCCTGTTATTCTTTGGAGTTCGTCAATCAGAAAAATATCAAGAGGATCGGTCGTGGCCACCGTCAAGATCCCGTTGTCCACACGCAGCGGCAAGACGGCATTCTCTGCAAGCATTTGATCAGGCACCAGGCTCACCAGATCCGCCTCAATATACTGGCGTGCCAAGTCAACCCTGGGATAGCCGAGATGAACGCTGAGTGCATCCGCCATCTTTTCCGGTGTGATCATCCCAAGCTGCACAAGAATGTGCCCCAGCTTGTCCCCTGAGTTCCTTTGGTGGTCCAACGCCTTTTGAATCTGCTGGTTGCTTAGATACCCAGCTTCAACAAGGACATCACCCAAACGTTTTCTAGGTGTCAGTTCTGGTCCCCCGCTTTCCACAAAGCCAGATGTTATCCAAATTTATTCTACAATTCTACGATTATCCTGGAATATCCTGCCTATGTCAAAAATAAATCGAACTGGGCACGTTTTGCAACATGAAAAAGGCCGGGCTAAAAGCCCAGCCCCACCCTCTAATTACCTGCGTCTTGCTTTAGCCGCCTGTGCACCCCATGTCATCCCCCAGGTGGATGCCCATCGGTGCGCCGCTGATTGTCCTGCCGGTGAGTACGCAGCAAGGTTCAGCCGTACCTGTTTGGGAAAAACCCGATCGAATTTCTGATTCAACGATTTTGAACCTAATCCGGGGTTGGTATGAACTGGCTTATACCACTCCTGCAGCATTCAATTCCCCCCCTAAAGCTTTAGCGTTAACTCCTCACAATACAGGATATGCCGGGAAGGAAATGAAGCAATGAACCGTGATTACTATTTTGCAGCCGGCCACAAACCTTCAGCGGCCATATCGTTCCGTACCTTCACAAAGGTGTTGACCGCATACTCCAGATCGGCTTGTGTATGAGCTGCGGACACTTGAGTCCTTATTCTGGCCAATCCCTGAGGTACTACTGGATAGAAGAAACCTATCACATACACGCCTTGTTCCAGCGCCCGGCGGGCCATCTCCTGGGCCAAAACAGCATCATAAAGCATGATCGGCACGATTGGATGCTCACCAGCGATAATGTCAAAACCTTCTGCTTTCAACCTACCGCGGAAAAAGCTGGTGTTGGCATGAAGCCTGTCGCGAAATTCTGTACTCCCTGTCAATAAATCAAATACCACACAGGCTGATGCGGCAATGGCTGGCGCCAATGTGTTTGAAAAGAGATACGGCCGGGACCTTTGCCGCAGTAGATTGATAATTTCCTGTCTCCCACTGGTATATCCGCCGCTTGCTCCTCCCAGCGCCTTACCCAGAGTGCCGGTAAGTATATCAACGCGGCCGATCACACCGCAGTATTCATGAGTGCCTTTCCCATGTTTCCCCATAAAACCGGTGGCATGACTGTCGTCAACCATCACCAGCGCATCGTACTGCTCCGCCAGATCGCAGATAGCAGCCAGATTGGCCACAATCCCATCCATTGAAAACACACCATCAGTAGCGATCATTCTGATCCGGTACGAACTTGCTTCCTTGAGTTTTGCTTCCAGATCGTCCATATCGTTGTTGCGGTAGACAAACCGCTTTGCCTTGCACAACCGCACTCCATCGATAATACTGGCATGATTAAGCTGATCACTGATAATGGCGTCTTCAGGGCCGAGCAGCGTCTCTAACAGGCCGGTATTGGCATCAAAGCAAGACGAATAAAGGATTGTGTCGTCTGTCTCCAAAAAGCTGGAGATCTTGTGTTCCAATTCCTTGTGAATAGTCTGAGTCCCACAGATAAAGCGCACTGAGGACAAGCCGTACCCGTACTTGTCATAACTCTGTTTGGCTGCCTCAATCAGTTTTGAGTGATTAGACAATCCCAAATAATTGTTGGCACACATGTTCAGCACTTGCTTATGGCTGGTAGTATCAATATAGGCATTCTGCGGCGTGGTGATAATGCGCTCATCTTTCCACAGACCGCTGGACTTGATCTCCTCTGCCTGTTCCCTGAAATAGCGGTATGCACTCTTCATGTTTATCCCTCCCAATCAAGAATCACTTTTCCACATCTGCCGCTTTTCATCACTTCGAATCCTTTCTCATACTCTGTGTAATGGAATCTGTGGGTGATTACAGGTGATACATCCAAACCGCTCTCAATCATGGTAGTCATTTTGTACCAAGTCTCGTACATCTGCCGGCCATAGATGCCTTTGATTGTGATCCCTCTGAACACTACCTTGTTCCAATCAACAGCCGTATCTGATTTCATGATGCCCAACATGGCGATCTTGCCGCCGTGGACCATAAGGTCAAGCATGCCCCGAAATGCTTCTCCCGATCCGGACATTTCCAATCCGACATCGAAGCCTTCTTTCATGCCAAGCCTTGGAATCACATCAGCCAGATTCTCTGTGCGGACATCAACAGTAAGTGTGGCACCCATCTGCTTGGCGAGTTCCAGCCGATAGGGAATCACGTCAGTTACCACAATGTGGCGGGCACCGGCATGCCTTGCCACGGCCGCAGCCATGATTCCAATCGGCCCGGCACCAGTGATCAAAACATCTTCTCCCAGAACATCGAAGGACAAAGCGGTATGAACAGCATTACCAAAGGGATCGAAACAGCTTAAAACATCCAGATCGATTTTGGGGTTGCACAACCATACATTGGATGCGGGAATTGCCACATACTCGGCAAATACGCCCGGCCGGTTGACTCCCACGCCACTGGTTTTATTGCACAAGTGCCGGCGCCCAGCCCGGCAGTTCCTGCACCGCCCACAAACCACATGACCCTCAGCAGAGACGATATCGCCTATTGCAAAATTGCGTACACTGCCGCCCAGGTCAACCACTCGGCCCACAAACTCATGGCCAATGACCATTGGTACCGGGATCGTAGCCTGAGCCCATTGATCCCAATCATAAATATGGACATCAGTCCCGCAGATCGAGGTCTTGATTACCTGGATCAGCACATCATCCACGCCTATTTCTGGTAAAGGCACCTCTTCCAGCCACAAACCAGGTTTGCGGTGTTGTTTGACCAAAGCCTTCATCATCTTTCCCATCAGCCGGCAACCCCCTTGTGTAAATATCATTCACGATTTTATCTTAGGTTTTTGTCCTGCAAATTCCTTTCGTTACTCTGCCCCGTAAAAAAAAGAAGCCGGCGCTTTGTTACAACCCGGCACCGGTTTGTCACTTCGATGTCCCAATCAGATGACATGCCGCGATGTGATCCCGGCCCACAGGGGCCAACCCCGGTTCTACACGACGGCAGATATCCATGGCATATGGGCACCGAGTGTGAAAGCGGCACCCCGGCGGCGGGTTTACCGGGCTGGGGACTTCGCCCCGCAGTATAATTGGGCTCATTTTGATCCTGGGATCAGGAATTGGGATTGCTGAAAGCAGTGCTTGGGTATATGGATGCCGCGGATTCGTATACAATTCATCCCGGCAGCCCAGTTCCACGATTTTGCCTAAATACATCACCGCAACACGGTGGGCAATCAGCCTTACCAGGCTCAAGTCGTGCGAAATGAACAAGTAGGACAACCCCAACTCAGCCTGGAGATCGACAAGTAAATTCACCACCTGCGCCTGAATGGAAACGTCAAGCGCTGAAACAGGTTCGTCACAGACAATCAGCTTCGGGTTGAGGGCCAAAGCCCTGGCAATGCCGATCCGCTGCCTTTGACCTCCGGAGAATTCATGGGGATACCTCTTGGCAAACCTTGAATCCAACCCAACCCGTTCCAAAAGTTCGCTTACTCTAAGGTCAAGAGCTTTACCACCGGCAAGTCGATGGATCAACAGTGGTTCGGCGATGATACTGCCCGCAGTCATGCGGGGGTTCAAAGAACCATATGGATCCTGGAAGATGATCTGCATCTCTTTGCGCAGTTCCCGCAGCTCTTTCGGGCTGAGAGAGCGAATATCCCTGCCGGCAAATACAATCGAGCCTGATGTCGCCTCAATCAACCGGAGCACGAGCATGCCGGTGGTCGACTTGCCACATCCCGACTCACCGACAAGTCCGAGAGTTTCCCCAGGCATGATTGTAAAGCTGATTCCATCAACAGCTTTGACTGCACCCACCTGTTTGCTGAGCAACATGCCTTTGGAAATCGGAAAGTGCTTGACCAGATCGTAAACCTGCAGCAGAGGCTCAGCCTTAGACATTACCTGATTCACCTGCGATTTCAATTGCACCGCCTTGATTGCAAAGGAGGATCCCCTCGGTGGGCAGCCACAAAGTCTCCACGGCAATCGGCACGCCCTGGTCCGCAAGTAAGTATGTCAATTTCAGCAAAGGCTGCTCTTCGCGGTGAACCAGCAGCCTGCTCAAGTTGGGCTGATTGGAGACCACCTCAACCCAGGACTGCTTTAGCTGGATTTGCTCCACTGTCCTTGCTGCAGCCAAAACCTGACGCAGCGGCCCGTTAAAATTGCCGGCGCCGACTTCAATTTCGAGATAGGTTGTCAACTGACAAAAACAGGGAAAATTATGTAAAAGCTGCAGCTTGCTTAAGCGCAGCAAATTTGTCTCCGGATCCTGCCCGAGCAGCTCGGCAATGTCCCGATCTTGGATTGTGATCAGCCTGATTTGCGGATCAGCCTTCTCCACCGGCACTCGTTTTTTCTTACGGTACAACTGGTGCTCCATATGTTTGGCATACTGTTTGCGCAGCTGCATCAAGGAAAGGTTTGCTTCAGACAAGATTGTCCGCACATAACGAGGTGTTGTCCGTACCTTGGCTGCAATCTCATCAATACTCAGAAAGGGATCATTCTGAACAACCTGAATTACCTTCGCTTTGATTGTCTGCTCAACCATCATCAACCCTCGCAATCTCCACCATCCTGCTTGTTTCACATCAACCTGATCCTCCGAACCGCGGTAAAAACACCTATTTAACCTTTACCATGGCGTCATTGGGAGTGACTCCCGGCAGGCGCCCCCGCTTGGCAACCGGCATTCCGTTGATTTCCTTGATGTCCATGGTCATGTCAATTGGCACGGCACTGGAAATATAGCTGCCAACACCAAAGGCATCAGCTCCAGCCTGCGACAAAAGCCGAATCTTCTCCAAATCCAGGCCTCCGGAAGCAAAGATCTGTACATGCTGATACCCTGCCAAATCCAGTTTCGCCCTAAGTTCCCTGACAAGAGCCGCAGTTACTCCCCCTCTTTCACCGGGAGTATCAAGACGGATCGCTTCCAACTGTGCCCCCAAAGCCTCAGCTACACGTAGGCTTTCCTCTACCTCATCTTTGAAGGTGTCCACCAGAATCGTCCGGGGTGATTCCGACGGCATGATTTGATCGTACATTCTCGCTGCATCTACCGTGTCACCAACGATCAAAAACAGTGCGTGGGGGACCGTGCCCGACGGTTCCACCCGTGCCAGCTTTGCTCCGAGGATACATGATGCGCCCCTAGCTCCGCCAATGATCGCCGCCCGTTCCATAACCGGGGCAACTGCTGGATGCACATGACGGGCTCCAAAACAGAAAAAGGGCTTGTCTTTTGTGACCTGTTTCACCTCATGGGCAGCTGTGGCCCAACCACTGGAGTGGGCCAGGATCCCCAAGACAGCCGTCTCATAAATGCCGAATTCTGTATAAAGCCCGCGGATCCGCATCACCACATCTTTGGCGGAAAACGGTGTCCCTTCGGGCAGTGCTTCTACCTGCACATCCAAATCTCTCAGCAGGTTTAAAGCTTCTTCCACCCCGGCGATGATCCCACTGCGCCGGGGAAAAATCTCCGCTACTACCTCTGTATTTTGATAACCTTGGGTCTCAAGAATCTGTCTTGTTTTGACAAAATAAACATCTGTGGTTAAGCCGGCCAGAATCTCATCATGGTTTGCAGAATACAGCCGGCGGCCATCTTCAACCCGATAGCTGGTTACATCCTGTATCGATTGCAAGCTTTTCATCTATTCTTCTCCTCTCAGGCTTTCTTGTGCTGTTTATTGAGCTATTGATAGAGTTTTTGATATATGCTGTATGTGTGGGCGACTCTGTGCATGTAGATCCGTGTTTCCCGAAAAGGAATATCTGCAACTGATGCAAAAGTGCCGTCCCACTGCCGGTCTGCAAGCCATTTCTGGACATTGCCCTGGCCTCCGTTATATGCGGCCAAAGCAGCCGTCAAACTTAGGAAATAATTGCGCAAATAATTAAGATACCAGCACCCCAGCATGATGTTTAGTTCGGGTTCCAGCAAATCCTCAACCTGATAGTCCCCACCGGTTTGCTCACTGATCCACGCTGCCGTATCGGGCATCAACTGCATTAATCCCGTAGCCCCTTTTGGCGACACGGCCCAAGTATTCCACTTGCTTTCAACATAGATTAATGCCGCAATCAAGTATGGGTCAATCTCAAACCGGCTGGCTTGTTGAAATATGATGTCTCTATAGTGGAATGGGTAGATTCGCCGCATTATTGGCTTGATAGAGACAAGCATACAAATGCCGGCCGCCAAAATCACAATGGTGACAATTACTCTTAACATCCGGTTCAAAAGCAGCCCTCCGGTATGACTCTCTTCCTCATTCTATAATTCGCTGCCATAATCTGTCAACTTGATCCCGAGTCTGATCAAAAGTCCCGCTGTTGTCAATGACATAGTCAGCAAGCTGCCGCTTTAGTTCAATCGGCCACTGGGCTTTAATCCGTTTCAGTGCTTCCGATCTGGTCAGCTGATCCCGCCGCATCACTCTCTCCAGCTGAACAGGCTCGGGCACATATACCACTACCACAAAATCAATCCAGCTTTGGCAATTGGTCTCATACAATAGAGGAATATCCGCAAAGACTACCTTCCCGGATCGTTCTAGAAGGGTGGCTTCTTTTTTGATCTCAGCAAACACTAAAGGATGAATGATTGTTTCCAGCCGTTTGCGTTTCTGTCTATCATCAAAGATAAGCTCCGCCAGTTTTTTGCGATCGATTCCCTGCTCTGCAGTAACCACTTCCGGAAAAGCTTTCAAGACTTCATACCAGCCGGGTTGACCCAAAGCGGTTACATCCTTGGCAATCCGATCTGCATCAATTACCGCAGATCCAAGTTCCCTCAGCATCCCAGCGACAGTACTCTTCCCCGTGGCAATCGATCCGGTCAATCCGTACACTCTGGATCCCACCTTTGGCAGCGCGGGCAGAAATGGGTACTTCTTCCCCCTGCTTTGATTCGTTCGATCAAAACCCCGCATTTTCCGCACGGTTTTCCTGTCTGCCGATAAACCTGAAGCTGATTTTGGAAATTGCCGGTATCCCCGCTGCCCGTCCGATAGTCCCTGATCGTTGTCCCATGGCAGGCAATTGCTTCATTGAGCACTGAGACAATGCTTTTATGCAGGATTTTGATCTCGGACTCAGTCAAAAGGCAGCCGGGTTTAAGAGGATGGATACCGGCCCGGTGCAGTACTTCATCAGCATAGATATTCCCCAAACCGGCAATTTTAGTCTGATCAAGCAGAACTGCCTTAATTGCCCGCATGGATTGAACACCCGCTGCCAATACCTTCCAGATAAACTCGGAGGACAAGGGCTCCGGCCCCAAGGTATATAAGCCGTGAATCTCACTGTAATCATCTCTCGCAACCAGATAAATCGTCCCGAATTTCCGCTGATCGACAAAGCGCAGTTCGCCGTTATCCAAAAACCAAAAACGGGCGGAAACATGTTTAGGCAGGGGAAGCTCCCTCGTTGGCTGATAGATCAGCTGCCCGGTCATGCGCAGGTGAACAACAAGATCCAGCTCTCGATCCAGGGCAAAGATCAAGTACTTCCCTCTCCTTCCCACTCCGGTAATTGTCCGATTGGCTACGCTGCCGCAGAACTCCGAGCTTCGGGCATGGGGAAGCACTCGTTCATAATAGATCTCACACCGCTCGATGGTTTGCCCAACCACGACCGGCTCCAAAGTGCGGCGCACTGTTTCTACTTCAGGTAGTTCAGGCACTTACTTCACCTCAATAGAATTGACATGCTCCCAATCCTGGCCTACTTTAAGATCCACAACCAATGGAACCTTCAAATCCATAACTGACTCCATCTTCTCCATAACCAACTTGACAGCAGTTCCCAGCTCATGGGGCGGTACTTCGAAGACCAACTCGTCATGAACCTGAAGCAGCATCCGAGCTTTAAGTCTGTTCGCTTTTAGGGCTTGATCAATCTTCAACATGGCTATCTTGATGATATCGGCGGCACTGCCTTGAATCGGAGTGTTCATGGCCGTCCTTTCCGCAAAAGCGCGCCGCTGATAGTT
>JAAYNP010000043.1 GCA_012520795.1 Bacillota bacterium | reverse complement strand
TGAAAACGTAATAGATAATCGCGGTATGCTGAAAAAGCTTCTTCGAGTGGAGCAAGATTCATGTTGAACGCACGTTCCCATTCAACTACATAGTAGCCATCATAAGCTTGGAAGAAGAACTAAGCTTTGGTCAGCTTGGTTAAGGCAACTTGCTAACGAGACTTTCAGATTCTAAATCTACGAAACAAAAAAATCGTTCTGGCTCGTCACAGGGATAAACGAGATCTTCGATCCGACAGTGGGTTGATACTATCGCCACAAGGCAGTCGATTGACACAAAATTTTTGATAATGTATAATATGAACATGGCCGCGCCCTGCAGCGGCAAATCGCAAGAGGAGGAATTTATTCACGTATGTCAATCGATGTCGGCAGCATTGTCGAGGGGAAAGTAACAGGTATTACCAGTTTTGGTGCATTTGTTGAATTAGAAAACGGAAAAACCGGCTTAGTGCACATCTCAGAGGTTGCTGACACCTATGTCAGAGACATTAACGATTTTCTCAAAGAACACGATAGTGTCAGGGTTAAGGTAATCAACATCACCGACGGTAAAATTGGCCTTTCGATCAAACAAGCAAACCCACAGCCCTCGGACGGTGGTATGTACCAAAGCAAGGCAAGGCGGAGAGCCGCATCCACCGCAAGCAACTTCGAAGAACGCCTGGCACGCTATCTCAAAGAAAGTGAGGAAAGGCAGCAAGCACTGAGAAAAAGTCTGGACTCGAAACGGGGAGGCAGGGGCGCGCGATAGAATAAGGAGCTCATACTATTAATGATACCATACATCCCTTCGGGGATGTTTTTGCTATCATATGGAGGTAGATCAATGCAAAATAGATGGGGCCAAGTGACCGAGGAAGACTATAAGATCATCGCCAATCAATTGGGGCGTGAACCCCGCGGCGTGCTGGGAGTTGCCCTGCGCTGCGAGTATGGATATCCCCAGGTGATAGTCAACCGGCCCATAATCGGCCAGATGGAGGAAGTGACTGTTTTTCCAACATCACTGTGGCTGACATGCCCATATCTGTGTAAACTCATCAGCAAGCTGGAAAGCATCGGGCTGATCGGGACACTGCAGATGAGGATTGCCAATGACCAGGAATTGGCCGAATTGGTGAAGCGGGATCACGAAGCCCATGCCCAGTTCAGAACCAGCCTGGTTCCTGATGAGGTGCTGCAGTCACTGTCCAGGAAATACCCCAATGAATACCAAGTGATCATCACAACAGGGGTCGGCGGCACCAGGTCTCCTGATGGTGTCAAGTGCCTGCATGCCCATTTTGCTGATTACCTGGTTACAGGGACGAATCAAATCGGCGCCGTGGTTTATGATCTTTTGGGCGCCGAACTGAACTGCCCGTCAGAAGACTGCCGTTTGGAAAACTAGCCGGGCAGGCAAAACGTGTTATGGAACGGAGGGGATCCGGTGCAGGCTGCAGTTGACATCGGCACCAACTCAGTCCGGCTGTTGATTGCCCAGCGGAAGGAAACAGCGGGCGGCAGTTATTACCTGCCCGTAGTTTCCAGGCTTGAGATTACCAGGTTGGGGCACAGTGTGGATTCATCTGGGATCTTGGACGAGCAGGCGATGGCCCGTACTTTCCGGGTGCTCGAGGATTACAGGGACGAATTAACCAAGTATCCCGTGGAGAATCTAGTAGTGACAGCGACCAGCGCTGTCCGGGACGGGGCCAACCGGGAGGAATTCCTGGATAAGGTCAAAATCCTGACCGGATGGGATGTGCGGGTTTTAAGCGGTGCCAAGGAGGCGGAGGCTTCATTTGTGGGGGCGGCAAAGACACTGCAGGGTTTGGGCTTTACCCTTGCGCCGAGACTTGCAGTTTTGGATATTGGTGGGGGCAGCACCGAACTCACCTATGGAACGCTGGACGGCGGGGTGCTCGGGAGCAGATCGGTCCAGGTTGGAGCTGTCCGCATGACGGAGCTGTGCATTACCGGCCATCCTGTCAGCAGCACTGAACTGGAACGCCTGCGCCGCTTGGTCAGCTCCAGGGTTGCACCCTTGACCGCGGTGCATCCGGATGGAGAGGTGCGGCCGGCCGAGATGACTTTAATCGGTGTTGGCGGTACAATTACAGCTTTAGCGGCATTAGAGCTGGAGCTTGCGGCATATGACTGGTCCAAGGTTACCGGGGCCATCTTAACCGAAAGCCGCGTGACGTATTGGCTGGAGTACCTTGCCAAGCTGGATTTGGCCAAACGGAGCCTGCTTCCAGGAATTAGCCTGGGGCGAGAGGACATTATCGTTGCCGGAGCGGCAATCTGCCGCGAAACCATGGGTTTGTTGGGGATTGATCAGCTCATGGTCAGCGACGGGGATTTGATGCAGGGCTTGCTCTATGGAACAGCCTTTGGCGCGGATTGACAAGAGCTTTGCTCCATTATATAATTACTGTTGTGATTCAGGTGTGCCGGGGTGGCGGAATAGGTAGACGCTACGGACTTAAAATCCGTTGGGCGTTTCGCCCGTGCGGGTTCGATTCCCGCCTCCGGCACCATTTTGATTAATTCGGTCTTTTTATTTTGCGCGGGATTGTGAAAAACGTAACGATGCAGGTAAACAGCCCTTTCGTCGTTGACAGACTAGCTTCAAGCTGGTACAATAGATCAATGTTAATACAAAGTATAATATTAATAACGCAGGCTTGCCAGGAATAATACTCGGAGGTTAATCGTATGACTGACCAGGTTGCTGCAAAGGAGCATAAATTGGATGCCGGCCTCGATACCGAGGGCGTCCTGGATGAAGATACACTGTTGAAGGTGGAGAATCTCCACACTTACCTTGCCACGGAGGCAGGATTGGTGAAGGCGGTCAATGGAGTGGATATTACGGTCAAAAAGGAAGAGGTTCTGGGAGTAGTAGGGGAGAGCGGATGCGGGAAAAGCATCACTGCTTTGTCCATCATGCAGCTTCTGCCCCAGCCCCATGGAAAAATCCATCAAGGCAAAATTCTGTTCCGCACACGCCAAGGCCGGGTAATTGATCTTGCCGGGCAGGATCCTACAGGGCAAGTGATGCGGAGAATCCGGGGCAATGAAATTGCCGTGATCTTTCAAGAACCGATGACTTCGCTAAACCCAGTGTATACTGTTGGTTATCAGATTGTGGAAGCGATCATGCTGCACCGGCAGGTAACCAGGAAACAGGCATGGCGGATGGCAGAAGAGATGCTGGCCAAGGTAGGGATTCCCAGCCCAAAACAAAGGGTGGGGGAATATCCTTACCAGATGAGCGGCGGCATGCGGCAGCGGGTAATGATTGCCATGGCCCTTTGCTGCAGCCCGAGCCTTCTGATTGCCGACGAACCGACAACTGCCCTGGATGTGACCATTCAGGCTCAAATCCTCGATCTGATGATGAGTTTGCAGGAAGAGTTCAGGATGTCGATTATGATGATCACGCACAATCTGGGTGTAGTTGGAAGAATCTGCGATAATGTGGCTGTAATGTATATGGGCAAAATAATAGAGTACACAGATGTTCGCACACTTTACCACAATCCGGCCCACCCCTACACCATCGGGTTGTTTAATTCCATCCCCAAGTTGGGGGAAAATAAACAGAGGCTGGTGCCGATTAAAGGTGTTGTACCGGATCCGGTCCACTTGCCCGAAGGATGCAGCTTTAAAGACCGATGCCCTGCGGCGACGGAAAAATGCAGCGAAGAGCCGCCCTTTGTCAGTGTTGGCAGGGATCATTTTGCCCGCTGCTGGCATCCCAGGGCAAAGGCTGTTGATCACCTGGAATCGCCGGAGGCACTTGATGGTAGAAAGGAACAGGATCATGGCAAAACCTGACAAGCGAGAGCTGCTTTTAGATGTACGCGGCTTAAAGAAATACTTCCCCATTACCAAAGGCATATTGCGCAAGACGGTGGGTTGGGTAAAAGCTGTTGATGGAGTGGATCTGCAGGTATACAAAGGCGAAACCCTGGGCTTGGTAGGCGAAAGCGGCTGCGGCAAGACGACAGTTGGTTTAAGCCTGATGCAGCTGATCCCCCCTACAGGAGGAAAGATTCTGTTCAACCACAACGGCGGATGGGTGGAAGTCAACGGCAATACCATCAAAGGGCTGCGCTCTGAGATCCAGATGATCTTTCAGGATCCCTACTCGTCGCTCAACCCCAGGATGCGGATCTGCGACATTATTGCCGAACCGCTGGAGGCCAATGGGGTTAGAAACAGGGCCGAACGCTATGACCGGGTGGAAAGTCTGCTGAAAGCAGTAGGCTTGGGTTCGCACCACATGCGGCGCTACCCTCACGAGTTCAGCGGCGGCCAGCGGCAAAGGATTGGTATTGCCCGGGCTTTGTCGGTAAACCCTTCGCTGGTGATCTGCGATGAACCGGTATCTGCCTTGGATGTGTCAGTACAGGCACAGGTGTTGAACCTGCTTGAGGATCTGCAGGCCCAATACGGGTTGACTTACCTGTTTGTGGCCCACGATTTGTCGGTAGTGCAGCATATCAGTGACAGGATTGCCGTGATGTACCTGGGTAGAGTGGTGGAAGTGGGCGATGTGGATCAGCTGTTCAACCGGCCCAAGCATCCATATACGGAAGCGCTGCTCTCGGCGATTCCCAGCCCCAACCCGGATGAGAAGGGCAGCAAGATTATCTTGAAAGGCGATGTGCCCAGCCCTGCCAATCCGCCGGAAGGATGCGCCTTTCACCCCAGATGCCTGTATGCAGCAGAGCTTTGCCGGCAAAAACGCCCACAGCTCGCTGAAGCTGAACCAGGCCATGCAGCAGCCTGTCACCGGTGGAAGGAGCTCAGCCTGAAGGGAGTTTCCATCAGCAAGACGGCTTAAGATGCAGTAATAAGAAGCGCCAGACAACAAAGGAAGATCAGCAGTGACTAGCAAATTTGGAGGGACAGCAATGAACGCAAAAATGAGAACCTTGTTGGTGTTGTTGTTGGTAGTGGCTGTTGGTGCCGGTGTCTATGCATACTTCAGGTCAAGGGATCAGGGCGAAACCACTGATGAAGGCCGGGCTCCGGCCACTGATCCAAACACCTTTGTCTATGTTACCATTGGCGAGCCTGATACCCTGGACCCGGCTTATGCCTATGATACAGCCAGCGGGGAGATAATCCATCAGCTCTATGACACTTTGTTCGACTACAACGGTTCATCTCTGGAGGAGCTTGTGCCGCGATTGGCCGCACAGGTGCCGAGCATCGAAAATGGGTTGATTTCGGAAGATGGCAGGACCATCAAAGTGCCAATCCGAAAAAGTGTCAAATTCCACAACGGCAGCGATTTGACTCCTGAAGATGTGGAATATACTTTTGAGCGGGCCATGATCTCGGATCCTGTTGGCAGCCCGATTTGGATGTTTTTCGAACCCCTTTTGGGTGTGCAGACAATGGAGCAGGTGATTGCTTTGGCTGGCGGCCCCAGTGATTATGCGGGCATCAATGAAGTGGATCCCGCCATCCGGCGCAAGGCATTTGATATGATCGACGCTGCTGTAGAGGTGGAAGGCGATGCAGTGGTCTTCAACCTGGCAGCCCCGTACCCGCCGTTTTTGCAGATTCTGGCCAAAGGCGGCAGTTGGTCTTCGATCCTGGACAAGGAATGGATGATTGCCAATGGAGACTGGGACGGCAATCCTGATACCTGGGCCAAGTGGCATGATCCGGCCAAGGAAGAGATGACTCTCTATGAAAAGGCCAACGGCACCGGCCCATTCAGGTTGCAGGCCTGGGATCGGAGCGGCGGTCAAATTGTGCTTAAGCGCTTTGACGATTATTACAGAGGCGCAGCCAAGCTGGAAACGGTATTCGTAAAGTATATCGAGGAATACAACACACGGCTCTTGATGCTGCAAAGCGGCGATGCGGACGCCATCTACGCGGATGTGCAGTATCTAGACCAGCTGAAGGGCATCGATGGTGTCAAAGCCGTTGAAGGACTGCAGCAGATCGCCAACACTACATTGTTGTACAATTTCACCATCCCTTATGAGGGGAACGAAGATATTGTGGGCAGCGGCAAGCTCGACGGCAACGGCATCCCAAGTGACTTCTTCGCCGACATCAATGTGCGGAGGGCTTTCAACTATGCCTTTGACTATGAAAGGTATCTCAATGAAGTAGCCAACGGAGCAGGCAGCATTGCTAAGGGCTTCATTCCCGCAGCCCTGCCCTTTTCCAACAAGGATGGCGAATGGTTCACCCATGATCTGGAGCAGGCGGAGCAGTTCTTTAGGCAGGCCTTTGACGGTGAATTGTGGGACAAAGGGTTCAAGCTGACTCTGCTCTACAACAGCGGCAACAACTCCCGGAAGACCGCTGCGGAAATCCTGGAGTTCAATATTGAATCGATCAATCCCAAGTTCCAGATCGATGTCCAAGGCATGCAGTGGCCCACATACTTAAGCAAACTCGATCAAGGGTCGCTGCCGGTGTTCTTCATGGGCTGGCTGATGGACTTCCCTGATGCCCACAATTTTGTGGACGCTTATCTGCGGTCCACAGGAGCATTTGCCGGGTACTGCGGTGAAGGCCTGGTTGAGCTGGCAAAGGCAGAGTTTGACGGCCTGATTGCCCAGGCCATGCGGGCACAAACGACGGACGAAAGGGCAGCGCTTTACCAGGAGATCAACCGCAAAGCTTTTGAATTTGCTGTTTCCATGCCTTATATCGAACCTTCGGATCACCGTGTAATGCGGGCCTGGGTGCAGGGATTTGCCCACAATCCGGCATACAGCGCCAACTATGATTTTTACAGCTTGACGAAAAACGCTGCTGGATCTTAAGCCTGAAGCCAGCGGATTAGGGTGCTTGTGGGCGGGGCCGCTGCAAACCGCCCCGCCGCAACAGCCCTGTCCGGGGATCCCCCAGGTGTAAATTTAGAGTCGAGGAGTATCTGCCATGTTAACGTATATTACCCGGAGATTGCTGTTCCTTCCGATTGTGCTGATTGGGGTAACTCTCTTGATTTTCTTCGCCATGTCGTTTTTGACACCGGCACAGTTGGTAAGCGCTTATATCAAGAGCCCGGAAGAGCTGAAAAACCAGAGTATCCAGGAGTTGGTCGGCAGATATGGCCTCGATCAGCCGGTTTGGAAGCGCTACTTCAGCTGGATGAAAAATGTCCTTAAAGGTGATTTGGGTTATTCCGTTTCAGCAAACATGTATGTAACGGAAGCAATTGCCAAACGTTTTCCCGCCACGCTGGAACTGGCTTTGTTCGCTGTAATCCCGGTGATCTGCGGCGGCATTTGGCTGGGGACCATTTCGGCCAAGAATCACAACCGGCCTTTGGACCATGCCTCACGGATTTTTGCGATTGTGGGCTGGTCGCTGCCGGACTTTGTCTTTGGACTGATTATCTTGCTCATTTTTTACGGCCTTTTAAGCTGGTTTCCGCCGGGAAGGCTGTCAGTCTGGGCAGACAGTGTGGTTTTAAGCGGCAGTTTTGTCCAATACACAGGGATGAACACCGTCGATGCGCTGCTTAACGGACGCTTTGACATTTTTCTTGACGCCCTCAGGCATTTGGTTGCGCCAACCATCACCTTGGCGTATCTCTGGTGGGCGTACATTCTGCGGATTACCCGTTCCAGCATGCTGGACATCTTAGGCAAAGACTATGTGCGGACCGCCCGGGCTAAAGGGCTGACGGAAAAGCTGGTGATCAACCGCCATGTGCGCCGTAATGCATTGATTCCCGTGGTTACGGTTGTCGGCGGCATGGTCTTGGGCTTGCTTGGCGGGGTTGTGATCGTGGAAACAGTATTTGATTACAAAGGGATCGGGCTTTTGATTGCCAAGGGCGCCGAGCGGATGGACTACACCTTGATTCTGGGGACAAGCCTGTTTTACGGTGTGCTGCTGGTTATGACGAATCTTATTGTCGATATTCTGTATGCAGTTATCGATCCCCGAGTCAGATTGGAGTGATTGCTGATGGTGTTCAAAAAATTGATCCGCAACCGCATATCCTTGGTTGGCCTGGTGATCCTGCTTGGTTTCATCCTGATAGCTGTTCTGGCGCCGGTGATTGCCCCGATTCCCGATGAGTTTCTGGCCATGGACCCAAACCGGGACCCGTACCGGATCCCCCGCTATGGGTTCAGCAGTACACCAAGGCCGCCAAGCCCGGAGCATCCCATGGGATTGACCGAAGGCCAGCTGGACATTTTCCACGGGATTGTCTGGGGTACCCGAACAGCCTTCAAGGTAGGCCTGATCGTGGTATCTGTCTCCTGTTCGATTGGTATTGTTATCGGTTCAATCAGTGCCTATATTGGCGGTAAGTTTGATGAAATTATAATGCGTTTTGTGGATGTGTTCATGAGCTTCCCCTTTTTGATTGCCGCGATTGTCATCACCAGTGTCCTGGGCAAAGGCTTGGGAAACGTGATGATCGCCATGATCATGTTTCGCTGGACTGGTTATGCCCGGCTGATCCGCGGCAATGTCCTCCAGGTTAAGCAGGATGAATATGTGATGGCGGCCAGGGCAGCAGGTGTCAGCCACATCAAGATCCTGCTGCGGCATATCCTGCCCAACACCATTTTTCCGGTGATCATCCAAGCTTCGATGAACATGGGATCGATTGTAGTCACGGCATCGAGCTTAAGCTTTTTGGGCTTGGGTGCCCAAGAAGGCTATGCTGACTGGGGGCAGATGATCAGCTATGCCCGGAACTGGATTTTAGGAGCACCGGGAAACCCAATGGCTTATTGGTACACGGTTGTCTACCCGGGGCTGGCAATAGTGCTGTTTGTCTTATCCTGGAATCTCATAGGCGATGCTTTCCGTGATATTATGGATCCTAAACTGCAGGCTTAGAAGCCAGACTTCGGTCTGGCATTTTTGTCGCGGCAGGGGTTCTGTAGGCTTTGGAGAAGCAGTTACAAAGGATAAAGACAACATGAATGCAGGAATGGGTCAGTGAACAATGCCGAAACCTCTATTGTTAAAAACAATCGATATCAGCAAAGCAGGTTTGCGTAACAAAATGTTGATCGGAGATCTGGACGGCGATGGCCGCAGGGAGCTGTTGATGGTGCAGGGTGACGGAGGGATTGACGACCGATATATTCCCCACCAAGTGGTTTGCCTGACGGCTTTCAATTTGGACGGCGAACTGCTGTGGCAGGTGGGGACTCCCCATCCAGAGCCGGGCAGGCACGGCTCGGATTTTCCCGTCCAGATTTATGACATCGACGGCGACGGGTACAATGAAGTCCTGTGTGTAATGGACAAGCAGTTCTTGGTCCTTGACGGAAAGATTGGATCAATAAAACAAGCTTATCCTCTGCCAGATCCCTTTGCACATGACTGCATCATCATCGCCAATCTGACGGGAAGTGCCTATCCGCGGGATCTTATCTTAAAGAACCGCTACCGGCAGATGTGGGCTATGGATCATGAGTTCAAGCTCTTGTGGACTTATCGAGGAAATATTGGCCATTATCCCTGGGTTTATGATTTCAATAACGACGGCAAAGATGAAGTAATGGCAGGCTTTGATTTCCTCGACTCCAACGGTTGTAAGCTCTGGTCCAGCACCTTGGTGGACCACGCCGACTGCATCTGGGTGGGGCCGGTTTTGGATGGCAAAACTACTCCGTATCTTGTGATCGGCGGGAGTTCCACCGCCATGTACGATCAGCACGGTGCTGAAATATGGCGCTACGACGGATGCCGGGAGTCGCAGCATGTGGCTTTGGGGAGATTCCGTCCGGAACTGCCGGGACTGCAGGTGGCGGGGGTGGACCGGATTGACCGCAGCCGCACCGGCAGAGACGGAATTTTTTTGCTTGACTCGATGGGGAAGGAACTGGCCAAAGAGCATCGGCAGACTATCGGCTGGTCAACGATTATTGACACCTTGACCGACTGGGACGATAACGAGCAAGATTATATCCTAGCCTTTCGCCGTGGCCGTGATGTGCTGCCGGGGATCTATGACGGATACTTGAACAAGATTGTGGAATTCCCAGTCCAAGGCTTGGCAGTACACGGAAAACTTGTGGAGCAAGGCTCTGAATGTGTAATCATCTACAACCAGGAACAAGCTCATGTCTACGCTGGTAAATGGCATGACCTGTCCGAAACAAGCGGCAGGCCCCTACCTCAGGATAAGCGCCTGTATAATTCAACGCTGTATCCGGGAGGGGAATACGTGAAGACAATTGGGTAAAATCGCCCCATTTCCCCCAGAATCTCCAAGCATACAATGTAGTAGTGTGCTCTGAAAGGGGGTTAGATGGTGCGCAATCCAAACGTGATGCATCACTGCAAGCCTGATCTGGACCAATGCATTAATTGCCGGCAACTGGACTTAAGCAACGAACTGCGTGAGCTGTGGGAGCAGCACGGGGCATGGACTCGGATGACGATTATGGGCATAGTGTTCGACCTGCCGGATCTACCTCAGACAATCAACAGGCTGCTGCAGAATCCATGGGACTTTGCGGAAGTGTTCAGCAGATACTATGGACAGGCAATTGGCAATAAGCTGGGCAGGCTTTTGACCGAACATCTGACTGTCGCTGCAGAATTGGTTCAAGCTGCCAAAGCCGGTGATAACAGAAGGGTGGCTGAACTTGACAGAATATGGCACCGCAATGCTGGGGAAATTGCTGAATTATTAGCCAAGATCAATCCATTTTGGTCAAGGCAATCCTGGGTAACCATGCTCTTCGAACACCTCAGGCTTGTGCGGCAGGAAGCCGTGACAATGCTGCAGGGCGATTTCCAAGCAAGTATCGATACGTATGATATGATCGAAACCCAATCTCTGGATATGGCGGATGTGATGTGGCTGGGGATCATCAAGCAGTTTCCTGACAGGTTTTAGTGTTCTCATGAGCTTTACACCGATTATCCTGAGCAATACTGTGGCTCACTTGTCGATGGGTTATCCCCAATCGCCGGTTCCCGGTTTCTCCCTGGGTGAAAAGATAGATTGTGATGATAACGAGGACAGTTAACAAGCGTTGAGCTAATTTGGAAAAATTAAGCCCACCAAATAGCTGGGACAATTATTCACAAGCTGACCAGGTGATTCACCAGTCAGCTTGATTCTTTTGCAGTCCCTGCCCAGTTATCTGCTTCCAATAGAGTGGTTTTGAGCCCCTGGTTGGAATTGTCCAGGGGGCTTTAATTGATTGCAAATCATGGCAAACCGCGGTATAGTAATATTGGCAGCAGATAAATATGGAAAGGGGACAGCCTGTGATTATTCTCGCCGCAGCACTTATAGTGGTCATTTTGTTGGTATCCCAGCGCAGAGCTTACGCCGAAGACCCTAAGGAACGGCAGTGGCATACTCCCACATTTAACCCACAGCACGCAGACAAGCTCAAGGTGGAAGGCTGGGCCAAAGAGCAGGTGGTGGAACACCTAAGCCGCGGTCTGATAGGTAAAGCAACAGAAGATGGAAAGGTGTACTTAAGCTGGCGGCTGCTTGCTTCGGATCCGGAAGATGTTGGATTCGATGTCTATCGTGTAGATGAGCAAGGAGTTGAAGCAAAACTCACCCAAACCCCAATTACGGCAACTGCCGATTTTGTGGATCATAACCCAACTGGCGGCCGGAAACTTAAGTATTGGGTCCAGCCGGCAGCAAAAGGCCAAGTCTTTGAACGTTCACATTTTGTTGAGGTAGATCTGGATCAGAAAGAACAGCATTATATATCAATTAAGTTTCAAGGTGACTATATGCCAAGCAAGATCGCTGTTGCTGATCTTGACGGCGACGGCAATTATGATTTTGTGATCAAACAGCCATTCCGCGGCATTGATCCCGGCGGAAAACCTGATCAAACAGGGATGACCTATAAGTTGGAGGCGTACTTAAACGACGGGACATTTTTGTGGAGAAAGGATTTAGGGTTAGGCATCGAACCAGGGGTTTGGTATTCACCGTACATCGTCTATGACTTTGACGGCGACGGCAAGGCTGAAGTAGCGGTCAAAACTGGGCCTAACGATGTAAGGGAACCTGATGGAAGGGTACGCACGGGTGAGGAATGGATTTCCATTCTTGATGGAATGACCGGGGAGGAGCTGGATCGGGCACCTTGGCCTGAACGAGATCCGGGATACGGCGATTACAACCGCCTCAACCGCAATCAGTTGGGGGTTGCCTACCTTGACGGAAAAACACCATGTCTCATAGTTGCCCGGGGTACATACAAGATGATGGTGGTGGATGCTTATCAGTTCCAAAACGGTAAGTTAGAAAAGCTGTGGCGCTGGAATGGTGATGAAGAAACACCGGTGATCCGCAGTCAAGGCGCTCATTTCATGATTTGCGCAGATGTGGACGAGGATGGGCGCGATGAAGTCATACTGGGCTCAGCTGTACTTGATGACAACGGAACCTGCCTTTGGTCAGTGGGGCTTGGCCATCCTGATGTAATGTATATTTCCAATATCGATCCTACCCGCAAAGGAATGGAGATCTTCTATGCCATTGAACCAAAACGTGATGACGGCAAAGGTGTCTGTCTGGTTGACGCTAAGACCGGCCAGATGCTGTGGAGTATAGGTAAACCGACAAAACATATTGGCAATGCCATGGTGGCAGACATCGATCCAACAAATCCAGGATTGGAACTGTGGGCAACCGAGGATCCCAAAGGAGGTTCCACAAGCAAATACATGTTTTCGGCAAATGGTGAACTGATCGCCATCGACGATGAGGTGCCGATATGCAGGCCGCTTGTCTGGTGGGATGGAGATCTGATTCGGGAGCTTATAGCTACCAACTGGCCGCACACTTATGCCGGGCGTTTTCAGATGGAAAAGTGGGAATCAATGGTCGTCAAATACAAAGGGCCGGTAGTAAGCGGAGGCATTAAAGGCATTCCGATATTCACAGCAGATATCTTTGGTGACTGGCGAGAAGAGATTATTACTGTATTGCCGGGCGAAATGCGGATCTACACGACAACAATCCCTGCGAGAGACCGGCGGGTAACGTTGATGCAGGATCCGATCTACCGCAATACTGTGGCCCATCTTTCCATGGGTTATCCGCAATCGCCGGTTCCCAGTTACTATTTGGGAGAGAAATAAAAACAATGACAAAGTAAGCTGGCTGGGGGCTTCACCAGCCAGCTTACTTTTTTCCGGTTCGAACCATTTGAAGCGTGTACCCTGGAACGACAGGTTGCCCACATCGGCCTCGGCGATCAAGCTCACGTTGGGAAACATGGCCATTCCCCCTATAAATGGCATATTGCTGCACCGCTTTTTTCGACAGTTCTTCGCGTGACCCCGTTTTGTCTCAGTTTGTCAACAAAGTCTTCGATGCTCGTTTGTTCATATCCTGCTGTGCAGATTACCAGCTGCCTTCAGCTGCCTCAGCTGCCAACTGTCGCCTATTTGCGGTTAAACAGAGTGCTGGTAATGTAATCCCCTATACGAGGAAAAAGCACATAGAGCCTGGCGCCAATCTCCATCATCCGGGGCAAGTTTATTTCCCGCCTATCAGTCAGCATGCAGTCAACAACCTTTTTAGCAACTGCTTTTGGATCCAAGACCCATCGCTCGATTCTGGTGAGATAGGACCCCCCGGGATCGGCGTGGTTGAAAAAATCAGTGTGCATCGGCCCGATGTTGACACAGGTGACATTGATGCCAAACGGTTTCAACTCAAGGCGCAGGGCATTGGAATAACCCCGGACGGCGAACTTGGTAGCGGCATAGACAGCCGATTTGGGAGTTGCGATTTTACCGGCCTGAGAGGCTATGTTGATCACATGTCCGGACCCGGCATTTTTCATTTCAGCAGCTAACTGCCGGGTAATCTGAATCAAGCTCACAACATTGACCCGGAACATCTGCTCAGTGACTTCGTCAGGTGTGTCCACAGCTTCGGCAAACAGGCCAAAACCGGCGTTGTTGACCAGGACATCGATCCGGCCGACATCTTTTATTATTGTATCCAGCACCCTTGCCACTTGTTCCGGATTGCCAAGGTCCAGCTGATAGCACCAAGCCTCCGTACCGGAGAGTTCCCGGCAGCGCCCGGCGACTATATGCAGCCGGTCACTGCGCCTGGCGGTAAGAATGACGCTTGCGCCCTGCTTTGCCGCTTCGTAGGCGATCTGTTCGCCTAATCCGCTGGAAGCGCCTGTAATCAGCACTGTTCTGGCCTGCAGCCTTTGACCCTTGCCGCTCATTGCACGATCACACCCTTGTTATTTGACCCTGCCGACCTGACCGTATTTTTCCGCTAGCTTAACCAGCATAGCAACACAATCATCCATGGCCTGCACGCAGGCATATTCCAGTCTCGAGTGATGGTTGTGGCTGCCTGTTCCCAGGTTAGGGCAGGGGAGCCCCATAAAGGACAAGCGAGCGCCGTCGGTGCCACCACGGACCGAAATGCTGTAGGGACTTCCACCTACTTCCCTTACAGCAGCATAGGCATTTTCAATCAGGTGCCAGTGAGGTTTGATTTGCTCACACATATTGGCATAGCTGTCAATGACTTCCAATGTCACCGTAGCTTCGCCATACTTGTCGTTCAGCCATTGGGTGATCCGATTGAGCAGATCTTTCTTTGCCATATACTTACCTGCATCATGATCCCTGATGATATACGTTAAACAGGCGTGCTCAACCACACCTGCAATGTCGATTAAATGGTAAAAGCCCTCATATCCCTCAGTATGCTCGGGCCTTTCAACAGGAGGCAGCAAGCTGTTGAATTCCATGGCGATCAGAGCAGCATTTTTCATCTTATTCTTTGCTGTGCCTGGGTGGATGTTCCTGCCTTGGATAGTGATCTTGGCTGTTGCTGCATTAAATGTTTCATATTCCACTTCACCAAAGGCACCGCCGTCCACTGTATAAGCAAAGTCAGCACCGAACCGCTGGACATCAAAGCGATCTGCACCACGGCCAATTTCCTCGTCAGGTGTAAAGCCGATCTTGATGGTGCCGTGCTTAATCCCAGGATTGGTTAGCAAAACTTCCGCCATGGTCATGATTTCAGCAACTCCTGCCCGATTGTCTGCTCCCAGCAGCGTTGTACCGTCGGTTACTACAAGGTCTCTTCCTACGTATTTTTTCAACTCGGGATACTCATCCGGGCTTAAAATGATGCTTTCATCTTGATTGAGTACGATTTCTCCACCATCGTAGTTTTCAACAACTCTCGGTTTTATGTTTTCAAAGGGCACATCCCGGGCCACGTCCATGTGGGCAATAAAGCCGATGACTGGCCCTTCCCAGTTTTCAATATTGGATTCGATGGTGCCAAAGACATAGCCGTTCTCATCCATGTGGGCATCTTTAATGCCAAGGCTCTGCATTTCCTCAACCAAGGCCCGGCCGAACTCCAGCTGTTCAGGTGTGCTGGGGCAGCTGTCACTTGATCTGTCTGAAGCTGCTTCAAATTTGGCGTACTTGATTAGCCTTTCATATGCTCGCATTGCTTTGCCTCCTTTATCAAGCTCTACCGTTATTCTACTGTTCGATAAAACCACTTGTTTACCTGCAATTGGTTAAGAATAGGCCGGCAGCATTTCGTTAAACCTGATTTTGACAAGCCTTATTGATATGATATAGAATAGATGCTAAGAAGATGCACGGGGAGGGTCCCAGATGGGGAAGATCATTACCAAAACCATAAGCCTGGAAGAAGCACGAGAGCTGGGCATTGATTCATGGGGAAGATGGGAATGCGAGCCCAGTTCATTTCCCTGGCACTATTCTGAACAAGAAACTGCCTATGTCTTCGAAGGTGATGTGATTGTTACAGCAAACGGCGAGAAGACACAGATCACCGGTGGGATGTTAGTATCATTTCCCAAAGGTATGGATTGCCATTGGGAAGTGAGAAAGACAATCAGAAAAGCATATACTTTTAACTTCCCAATTGACGAAAAGGCCTAAGAGAGGGCCTTTTTCTGCGTTATAATCAAACGTTTAAAGGGTTCTAATTGAGGAATAATCTAAGTGAACAGATACAGAGCTGAAACGAGGTATTCGTATGGAAGGAAAAGTAATAGGGGCGGTCGTGATCCTGGCCTTGCTGGCTTCAATCCCCGCCCTGATTCGGCTGCCAGGTTACATCCAGAGCACACTGCCGGTAGAAAACGACGCAATAGTAGGATATGGCTTCGAAATAACAGATATAGAAAACGAGTATGAACCGGCACCTGTCCCTAATGCACCGCCGGAAATTGAAGAGGATATTACCGATTGGATGTTAATCCTAGTGAACTCTGAGCATCCCATACCGCAGGATTACATACCAAACTTGAGCAAGCTGGACAACGGCCTTGAATTCGATGCTAGAGCGATTGGCAAGCTGAACGCAATGATTAACGACGCTAAGGCTCAAGGTTTGGCCCCTATCGTGGTTTCTGCATATCGACCGGTTGATAGACAAGCAAGGTTGTTTATGGATAAAGTAGTGGCATTAATGGAAGAGGGATACGCGAGAGAGCTGGCAGAGGCGATAACAAAGACTTCCATAGCTTACCCTGGGACTAGTGAACACCAACTTGGCTTGGCGGTTGACATAGCTACCCTGCATTGCCCGTACCTTGATGAAAGGGTAGCTGAAGCGCCGGAAATAAAATGGTTAACAGCTCACTGTGCTGAATACGGTTTTATCTTGAGATATCCTAAGGGCAAAGAACACATTACAGGAATTATGTATGAACCGTGGCATTTTAGATATGTGGGAAAACGTGCTGCCCAGGAAATTATGCAGAGGGGTATTACCCTTGAGGAATATTTGATGGGACAAGGAGCAAAGTAAGGAAGAGGCCTTGCGGCCTCTATTTGCTTTGAGGAATCGGGTCCAATTGCCCTTCTCCCGCTCCAACGAGATTTTGTTTAAGATATACCTTGACACGAACTTCATGGCAGCCCTTTAGCCACCGGGGTGTTCAGGCACAAGTCAGAAACAACAGTTAGTTCTCACTAGGCTGAAGCAACTCAACAGCTTCCTGCAACAACCGGCCCATTTCACTGCAGCCAATCAGCTTCATTCCAGGACTCATAATATCTCCGGTCCGACAACCTGCATCAAGCACCCTGGTAACGGCGTCTTCAATGGCTTGAGCTTCTTGTTCCAGGTCAAAGGAGTATCTGAGCATCATCGCCGCTGATAGAATCGTCGCAATGGGATTAGCTTTGTCCTGTCCGGCAATATCCGGGGCGGATCCGTGAATTGGTTCATACATCCCGAACTGGCCCTTGCCAAGACTGGCCGAAGGGAGCATCCCGATAGAACCGGTGATCATGCTCGCCTCATCTGAAAGTATATCACCGAACATGTTAGTCGTCACGATTACATCAAACTGACGGGGATCCCGGATCAGCTGCATTGAGGCATTATCTACATATAGATGGTTTAACTCAACCTCCGGGTAATCTTCCGCAACCTTGATCACCACAGAGCGCCATAAACGGGAGCTTTCCAGGACATTTGCTTTATCCACATTGGTAACTAGCCTGTTCCGTTTTAAGGCAATCTCAAAAGCTGTGCGGGCGATCCGTTCCACTTCCATTACGCTGTATGATTCAGTATCATAGGCTTCCTCGCCATGAGGGCCGAGGCGCCTGCCGCTGGCCCCAAAATAGATGCCGCCGGTTAACTCCCGCACAACCATGATGTCAATGCCGTGGCCGATAATATCAGGTCTGAGGGGGCAGGCATCTCTTAAGGCTTTGTGCAGTACCGCTGGACGCAGATTAGCATATAGCCCCAGTTTGCTCCTTAATCCCAGCAGAGCTTGTTCCGGGCGAATATCACCGGTGAGATTGTCCCATTTAGGCCCGCCTACCGCACCTAACAACACCGAGTCACTGGCCAGGCATCCGGCAACAGTTTCATCCGGCAGCGGTTCTCCAACCTGATCAATGGCGACACCCCCGGCTAAATACTCTTTGAACTCAAAGCTGTGGCCGTACCGCTGGCCTACCTTGTCTAAAACGGCACAAGCCTGCTCGATCACTTCAGGCCCGATTCCATCGCCTGGCAGTGTGGCAATTACATACTTCATTTCAGTCTACTCCTTTTACTAAGCACGTATTTAAGCACATATCCGAGCATACAAACCCAACAAGTTGCTAGCGGGTTTTAAGATAGCTCAATAAGCCTCCAGCTGCAATTAACTCCTGCATGAACTCTGGGAACGGTTCTGCCTGGTAGCTTTCATTGCGCGTCAGGTTTGATATTACCCCTGAAGTAAAATCCACAGAAAGCTGGTCACCGGCTTCTGTTTGAGCCACTGCTTCAAGACATTCCAGAATCGGCAGCCCGATATTAATCGCATTCCGGTAAAAGATCCGGGCAAATGTGGCGGCGATCACCACCGAAACACCGGCCGCCTTAATGGCGATGGGAGCATGCTCCCGGGAGGAACCGCAGCCAAAATTCCTTCCTGCCACGATAATATCCCCTGGCTGCACTTTTCTAACAAACTCTTTGTCAATGTCTTCCATGCAGTGCTTGGCAAGCTCTGCCGGATCAGAAGTATTCAAGTACCGGGCTGGTATAATCACATCGGTATCAACATTGTCGCCATACTTGAACACAGTACCTTGTACCTGCATTTGACCCTCTCCTAACCTACGATTTCTTCTGGATTGGTGATTCTGCCGGTAAGGGCTGAAGCGGCAGCTACTGCCGGGCTAGCCAAGTAAACTTCAGATTCAGGGTGCCCCATCCGGCCTACGAAATTACGGTTGGTGGTAGCTACAGCCCGCTCACCCTTGGCCAGGACACCCATATGCCCACCCAGACATGGCCCGCAAGTGGGAGTGCTCACTACAGCCCCGGCTTCAACCAGCTGTTCGATCAAGCCTTCCCGTAGAGCCTGGAGGTAGATCTTTTGTGTTGCTGGGAAGACAATCACCCGGACACCCTTGGCTGCTTTCCGGCCCTTGAGGATGCCTGCCGCAACCCGGATATCTTCGATTCGGCCGTTTGTGCAGGACCCAATTACTACCTGATCGATTTTCACATAGCCAACTTCGTCGATGGTGCGAGTATTGTCAGGCAAGTGGGGAAAGGCCACCGTAGGCCGCACATTGTTTAAGTCTATAGTGTACTCCGCCTCATACTCCGCATCAGGATCCGGCTCATACACCTCGTATCTTTTAGTCGAGTGTGCTTTGACATATGCCAAAGTCTTGTCATCCACCAGGAAGATACCGTTTTTTGCTCCCGCTTCGATTGCCATATTGGCCATGGTAAAGCGGGAATCCATGGACAAGCAGGCCAAACCGTCCCCGACAAACTCCATTGAACGGTACAAAGCTCCGTCCACACCAATCATCCCGATAATATGCAAAATAATGTCTTTGCCGCTGACCCATTTACCAGGTTTGCCGGTGAGAATAAACTTAATGGCAACAGGTACTTTAAACCAGGCTTTTCCGGTGGCCATGGCCGCAGCCATATCGGTACTGCCGATTCCCGTTGAAAAAGCTCCCAGCGCACCGTAAGTGCAGGTATGGGAATCAGCGCCAATTATCACATCGCCGGGTACAGCCAATCCTTGTTCGGGTATTAAGGCATGCTCAATCCCCATTTCCCCGACTTCGAAATAGTTCTCTATCTGCATCTCATTGGCAAAATCCCGAATCAGCTTACACTGCTCCGCGGCTTTAATATCCTTATTTGGTGTGAAATGATCCGGAACAATGGCTATTTTCTGTTTGTCAAAAACCTGTTCAAAGCCTGTTTTGCGAAATTCATTCACGGCCACTGGTGCTGTAATATCATTACCGAGCACCAAATCGACATCAGCCATGATTAATTGGCCTGCCTTGACTTCCGGAAGCCC
>JAAYNP010000139.1 GCA_012520795.1 Bacillota bacterium | reverse complement strand
TGATATTTTTCTACTGCCTCCAATTTCTTTTCATAACTGATGCCTCTTCTTCCCATAGAAAAACTCCCCTCTGTATAGTCCTGATTTTTGTTATTTCAGGTGTCTACTCAAAGGGGAGCATATCATCGAGCAGACGGTCTTTCTGTTATTTGAATAAATCAGATAAGCCAAATGAAGTTTTATTATAAACTTTATTGTATGCAGCCTTTTTAGGATTCTTGATCCATCCCATTCCTTTTTTTCCATAGCCGGGAATAAGTGCCTTTTTTATAGCTCTTTTAGCACGTCCTGTTGTCCTTGCTGAAATTGACTTTTTCAAGCTCGGAGTTCGCAAACCTAATTTCATAGAATCACCAAAATTAACTTTCTAAAAACGCAAGTGCCTTTTTGTACTTTTCAATTCTTGCGAAATCTTTTGCAGTGGGTTCGGGAATTCGAGAAATATCCATATTGTGCTTAATATCTGCCATTTTAACGTGCCAAGCATTGCTATCTTTCTTTACTGATTTCAAATAATCCTCATAAGAAATGTCTTTAGACTTAGTAAGAATTCTAATGGAGTTTACAATTCTATAGGTAAATCCCATTTCTTTAAGATCTTCTAATGTAATTTCAGTATCCTCAACAACATCATGCAAATACGCTACAATTTTGTTTTCGGTGCTATCAAGAGCAGCAGCTACCGCTTGAGGATGTAAAATATACGGATTTCCGCCTTTATCAAGTTGTCCTTTGTGAGCTTGGGTAGCGACTTCGATGGCAAGTTCAAGAAGTTTGTCTAAATTACTTCTTTGTTCATCAAGCAATCTTAATGCTTTTTCTTCTGATATAATAATGTATTGGTCGAATTTGCTATCGTCAGGCCACATATAGCGTACCATTATGCCACTACGCACCCATTCTTCTGCACCAAAACGATAAGTATATCTTTTACCATTATCGTCTTTTACTACTTCATTTAAGTTAAGCTCATCAGTTAATTTGTAATATTTCATCGATTCTTCACCTCATCTATATTGTCCGGTCGCTCAAGTTGAGAGGACAATTCAGACATTCTATCATCAAGATCTGCAGCTCTTGGATCATCATCAGCCATTGTTCTACGTTGTTCATATAACGAATGAAGCTCTCCAATCTTCAAGTCAAAACTCTCTTGTGTGTGAAATTGAACTTCAAATTTTTGCCCATCCGGACTTGTTAAATTAGCATTAATGCCACGATATGCTGTATTCTCATCATCCCAAGTATTCTTAACTTTATCTACAGTATATCCTCTTGATTCAAAATCTCGCAAACTTGCATTTGTTCCTTCCGCTAATTTATCAGGTGGATATATTTCAGTATACCTAATGACGTCTTTCATTTCGCCAATATCTGTTCCTTCTTCACGCTCGTGCATTTTTTCATAAGTAGAAGAAGGCGTTTTTACTCTATACTCTAACCCCTGAAGTTCTCCACCATTCTTATTAGCAACATCTTGGACATCTGCTGTTATTGCAGGTTCTTTTTCAATAATATCAAAGTATGCCTTTTTCTCCTCGTCAGACATTTTATCTAAAGCTTCATACTGTTTAGCTTTTGATTCTTCTGATAAACCATCAAAGCAGGCAGGCAACTTTTCTTTTTGTTTTTCTACCTCTACTTCTTTATTATACTTATTATCTAACTCTTTTGCAAGATCTTCATCCATTTCGCTCTCAGTAAATTCAAGACCGCTTTCTACTTCGCTAACGTCACCGCTCGTACTATCGCTCCGCAATTCAGTATTATTGTTTTCTGGTGTACCAAACACGAGGAACTACCTCCTTATCATTCATACAATCCGTTCATAAAGTCATTAAAGTTATCGGCAATAATCTCAACTGACATATCTTCGTGATTAACGAAAACAATCTTATCGTTGTTTGCATCAAAACAAATCAAATTTCCGTAGTTATCAATTGCAAACGGAACATACTTATTTGTCAATTCATCATTATTCCAATCAAAGATCTTCCATACTGTTTCTCGATCTTCTTTATTGAAGGAAAGAAAAGATTTCAATTCACGCTCTTTAACCTTGTCTGTATCAAAAGCCTTTTTACTCGGTCTACCACCGTTATTGGCAATAACACAGTTTCTAAAAGAATCACAAAATACATATTTTACTAAGCACTCATAATCATCAATCAAATTGACCGACTTAAGTTCTTTTACATATTTCCATTCCATAATCAAATCTCCTATCTGCTTTCTGTACCGCCGCCCCAAATGGAACGACCGCCAGCATGACCAGTTTTTTGATGTGTTTCAGTATCGACCAGTTGCATCTTTCCGGCTTCGGCATCGTGGTGCCAAGTATATCCGTCAGGAGTATCTCCATTCTCAATTTGCTCTAATTGCTCATCATCAAATTGTTCTCGGAGATCCTTATTTGTTGCAACTTCGTTTTTAAGTTGCGAATTACATTCCTTGAATTGTTCTCGGTCTGTTGCCTCATACATATTTTCAGGAAGTTGAGCATCGTAAGAACTCTCAAACTCAGGAACAACCACCTCGTATTGTTTGCCGTCTACATCGACTTGTTTTCTTTCAAACGGAACTCCAGTTTCCGGATGCTCTTGTCCTTCTAAGTTTTCATTACGACACTTTATTTGTTCCAGCGTGCTTTCTGCATTATCTACTTGCTGTTCGCCGTGCTCAACATATTCATTATAGTGGTCATCCACTTCGTAATCAAGTTCATCTGCGTTAACATCTGTGGCTTTACCTTTTTCATATGAAGAAAGATCCTTATCTTCTATATACGAATCATATTTACTGTCAAGGTCTGATTCAAGGTCATCAGGTGGCTCATCGGTTTCATCAAGCTCAGTTTCATCAACTTCTTCGTTTTCATCGAAGTCACTTTCAAATGATTTTCCTTCGCCTTCTTCCATATATGAGTCATAAGAATCATCCAATTCGTGGGATAAATCCTCATCCATTTCACTTTCGCTTACTTCTGTTCCAGTTTCTACTTCACTTACATCACTTGTAGTTCCGCTGTCGCCACTTACTTCAGAAGTGGAAACATCACTACCAAATTCACTCATAATGAACCTCCTTTCAGCACATTATGCTTTTACAACTTCAGCCCCAAAGGGCATAATCGCCAGTTGGGCGAATTTTATACTTTGTACCCCAAACGGTATTCCTATTATTGTAATGCACCAAATTAACCCTATGCAAAATGAAACAAGCGCTATTTCCCATCCACATAGCATAATCCAAAGAATATTTACAAGAAAGTGTCTTATTTTACTGCTATATTCGATGTTTTTACCAAATGGATACAATACAAATCCCGCAAATTTCAAACATTGTATTCCAAGCGGAATACCGATGATTGTTATAAAGCAGAGCAGAGCGGCAATAAACCACAAAAGTGATATTATTCCACCTCCCAATAAAAACCAAAATATAATGCCTATAGTTTTCATTTCTCTACCTCATACATAATATTCTTCCATTGTATCTAAGCAAATGCATCCGAGCTTTCCACCAAAACTTGAACCACAATCAATAGCAATATGATTGTTCTTCTTGAAGATCAAATCTTGATATTCTTCAGACGATAATTCTTCCAAAAGAACACCTTGCTCGGCTGCATAAGCCACTCGTGTCGGAGTATGCCCCGTCACTAAATATTTGTTTTTGTAATATCTTGTTTCATAATCAGGTCGATGAAACAACAATTCACTCAAATCGTAATTTGATAAAGAACGTTCTTCATCGAAGTTGTCCAAGCCTGCGTGGACAAGTACATACTCTTTTCCACCTGCTTCAACAACATCATATAGCTCAAATTCAGACAAGTAATCAAGAATCGCTTCCTGCTCATCTCGTGATAACCCTCGAAACTCTGAGATAGATGAAGAACCCCCAACATTCATCCATTCTATTAACCCTTGCATCATTTCAGGATCAATCTTTTCTACGGTTTCTTCCGTAATCTCTTGCATTAACCAAGGAATGGCAGTTATAGCCATATATTCGTGATTTCCTAAGATAGGATACACATTAGTTCGCATCATCATATCTTTGAGAATTGCCATTCCTTGCGAACCTCTGTCAATCACATCGCCCAACACAAACAAAACATCATTATCGCTAAAGTTTATTTTTTGTAACATTGCGATATATTTGTCATATTGACCGTGTATATCTGCCATTGCATATATCATTCAATTCCACCCTTATACAGCTTTTCGTGCCGGTCTTACTGTTAGCACACCTTTTTCAAATACAATTGCAAATACAAGAACAACAGCGAAAATCAAAGCATCTATCGTGAAGCGTGACAAATACTCAAGTGCTCCGTTTAATGTGTATTCCACCGTATAAATTGTAAATCCATCAAGGCTATTACTTAGCAATGGCAGGAAGAATACGGCAACTCTTATCAACATATGAAAACCAAAGTACCAAATCCAACTCGTAAAGAAGTGTTTTCTGTGACTCATAATCAAGCAAACAAAGCCTATTAAAGCGACACGAACTATCATATGTAAAATCGGCACTCCATCGTTCATATAACCGAGATAAGAGAAGTTCAACATTGGCATTGCTGCGTGTGTCGCAATACCAAACAAAAATGCACGACCACCAAACCGTCTGTAACAAGAAGAAATAACCAATGTGAGAATGAAGCCTGAAATAATATTATCGGGCGCATTTATCATTGATTCAATTCCATTGTAATGGAATCCCTGCCCAAACGTAGTGTTTATAAATTGAGTAAGAACTGTGCAACTGTTAATAACTGCAATGATTGGCAACACTTTGAAAAAGCCTGCTTTCTTTTGTTCTTCAGCACTCGAAAAGTAAACTAACAACACAAAAATGAAGCCAATAATAAAGCCGCCAACAGAAAAATATTTTGAAAACAGACCTCCGTAATAATCCCCGTTTAAGAAATATGAATACTGAGAGATAAAGTTAAGGAAGTAGTCTGCGATTTCTTTGAAAAAAGCTTCCATCTTTATTTTCCTTTCTTCACATATACTTTTTTATACACCGAGAACGTGTTTTTAATTGCAACAACAAACCCGACTATAATGCCAACAACAACCATAATGACTGCAGCTATCGGAATAACTGCTGCCGCAAGATCGTAAAGGATATTAGTGCCAACCATAATAAGTCCGGAGATTATAATGAAAAGTGCAATATAAATAATTACTTCCATACTTAACCCTCCAACTTATCAATAATATTTTTAATCGGTTTCTTTGAGTATTTTTCCTTTACCCAAAGCGAAGCCAATCTCTTATCCGCTTTTGTGCAGATCCACTCCATTGGTTCTAAAACACCAACCGGGTTATAAGCTCCAGCATCTCGTGTATGTCCTATAGCACTTGCTGCAAAGAACCTATTGTTTTTGAACTTCATCTCAATAGCGTTCACAAAACTTTCCATCTCATTCTCTTTAAGGAATTTTCTGCAAAGATAGTCTATAATATCAATTCTTTGAAGTTCAGTCTTTGCATTGAGATATTCAATTTCTTCGATCTTTTCGTCTGAAAATTCGTCACACAAGTTAGCTGAGTCCGTTTTACCAATAACTACTGCAATAGGAACTTTAGACATTTTTCTGTCGGAAAGTCCTGTAACCTCTCGCAGTTTATTGATAAACACGTTAATAATACCGTTAATATCTGCTTTGCCTATACCAGCTTTATCTTCTGGAGTGAGTAAATTTTCGTATCTTGCTCTAACCGTCGGAATTGCAAACGGATCTATCATAAAGATAATACCTTGACAATATTCGTATTGTCGCTGAACCTCATTTTCATTATTGTCGGTAAATACTTCTCCAGCAATATCATATATGTGCATCAATCTTTCAGGTTTTAGAGCTTTATTCTTCACAAAGAAACTGAAAGAAATAGAGCTTGATTGGGTAATATCTTGCGGTCTTACTGTCATTCTTGTACTACCGTGAGCAAAATCAGCCTTTATTTCTGAATAGATAGCTTCTTTTGCCCCATTGTAAAACTCTATATCAAGGTTATGCTGAGGTGCGACAAACTCTACGAATTTTTTAGAAAACGCTGTAATATAGGCTGTTTTACCAACCGAACGTCCACCTACAACCGGAACACAAAGGGGGCGGCTCTCACGGTCATTTAAGTATGTAGTCTTACCTTCCAAAAGGCAATTCGGACAAATTGCTTGCAATCTCTTTCTGCCGTTGAAGAAGGTAGTTGGAAGTTTTTTCCCACACTCGCAAGTTCTTTTAAGAATTCCATATGCACCGGGGGTTAGATTAGTGTGATGCGCACCACATTTGGGGCAAATATAAGTAGGAATCAAAGACTTACATTTACACTCATTACAAGCGGTAAAAATCTTCTTTTTGGTAAGGTAAGCTCTGTCAAACAACCAAGCTGCCGAAAAACCTATGTAAACTAAAATGAAGAAGGTTGAAACGATAGCAAGCATTACCGCACTAATCAATGCGAAGAATACCGTTCCAAACGATACAACTGATAAAGCACAGAAAAGGTTATAGACGCCCTTTAATGACATCAATCCCTTCTCATTGTATTTATCATAATAAGCTTTTGCAGTCTGTGCATTTTTGAGCCAAGAAGTCTTTATGGCTGATCCAATATCTTTATATCCTTGCTCGAAAAAGTAACTTTTATGAGCAGGTTGAGTTCTTTTCTTTTTCATCATCTACTCCTAAGACTCAAATTTTGCATAAAAGCATCTTGAGTTTTTGTTCCAAATAAATTTTATAGCTGCATATCGTCCTACAGAAGAAGCAACATTAACCAGTTTTTGTCCGAGAAATTGATCTTCAGGTGTAGGAATGGGAATACCATCTGCTATTTTGGCACGAACCACTTTTTGCTTGCTCTTTGCATATCTTGCAAAAATTTCTTCAAGCTGGGTTAAATTATTTGCAAAGCAACGATTTCTCACATAAAACGAAATATCTTCACGAGAGCAGGCGGGAGTTGTCTTTATATCCCAATCGTGGTCACGATTTATTGAATCGTCACTAACACAAAAATATTCATATGAATACTCGCCAGTCTGCTCTTTGTGATTTACATCCCACGTCGCATCAATATGGTAATAGGTTTCAGCTATTTTAATTATGTTCCAAGCGTGTTCTGAAAAACCTTGTGTTCTAAATGTTGCTCTACCACTTACCATCGAACATTCAAAGCCCATTCTTTGTGCTATCAAAGAAAATGCTGACGATATACCGTCACAAACCCCAGTCTTGTTTACCAATACTCCATAAGCGTTATGTGACATTGGATTAACGCTACGACCTAATCGACAGCAAGCTTCTAACTCTTTAGAATCATAGGTTACATTATCTTGCAAATACTCATAAATACATATCAGCTTATCGTAATTAGACATTGGGTTAAGTAATTCAATATCTTCAATTGCTTTCAGCAATGCTAATTCCAACTGTTTCTGCATTGTTCTTGCTTGCGACGAAGGAACTGCTCCACTAAAGTGTATCTGTTTTCCACCAAACAGCGATGCCGAAAGCCTGATCTGCGTTTTGTTGAAATAAATTACTTGAGGATTATCGCCAAGAGCAACTTGCAGAACTTTCATTACATCAACATTTCGGTCGATACTGTTACTGTCAACAGAAGAAGCACAACTATTAAATGCTTTTTCAAATTGCTCATATGCTTTTTTCTCTGCTGCTGAGAGCTGATTGTAACCAATTCTGCTCATTGTTTGTAATTCACCTCATTATCTTTGCCGTCTTAAAACAAGAACCTTTTCAGGATCTTCATCTTCATCATCTGCATCGGAAGAATCTGCTTCTTGCGCTTCTTTATATTTCATCAATTCTTCTCGCATCTGCATTAATTCTTCTTTATCTCTTTGAATATCTTCAAGCGAGCGTTCACCACTTGAGTATTCCTCGCATTTTCCATCAAGTTCAGCTTCAAAATCAGCATCCATACCTTCAGTTTCGTCAGACGCTTCAGGTGTTTCGTTGACTTCTGTTGTTTCGCTTAATTCTGCCATTATGTTTCCTCCTTACCCAACACAATAAAGAACTAACTTATATCGTGTATTTTTCTTTTCTGTTGCTATCTTGTGAAGCAATATGCTAATAAATGCCGTGTCTTTTGTTTTCTTATCAACAAAATCAGCATAAATATCAAGATTGTCGTAAACAAGATCACACCACTCGTCACACTTCTGACGGTATTCCTTGTTGATGTCGGTTTTCTTTTTAACAACAGGCGGTAGTTTGTCCTCAAACATCCTGAATATATCTTCACAATTTAGCAACTGAGCTACAAGAGCTGAAAACGCCTTATTTTTTTCTTTTGTTTTCCACACCTTTTGATAGTCTAACAAAAGTTTCTTATACTTGGTTTTTAGATATTCGGGAGCTTTAGAACTGTTGAATATTGTATTAAACCAAGACATATTAAAGTCTTTAGATTCGTCCTGAGCAACCAACTCAGCAAGCAAATCGCCAACAAGACGAACCTGATTTTTTCTATCATTAACGGGGACAGACTTAATTTCGTATCTGTCACTGCATTTATCTATTTTTGTCAACACAGCTTCAAGCCAGTTGTTTTGATAAATCGCAGCAACACCTTTATCAAGCTTACTCAATTCAAGTATTTGATCCTCGTTAAGACCAATAGAACGACCAACCGCTTCACAGTCATTTGCTTCAGGAAGTCGCATAATAATTTTGGTGTTAGTATTCTTGATAGCAGATATATCAACGGCTGTAGGAGATTGATCGACAATGATAAAACCTTCACCGTAAGTACGCATCTCTGCAATAGAGTTACTAATCATTTCTACCGACTTTCCCTGAACGTTGGAAGATTCCTGACCTTGGTCGGTTGAAGTTCGTTTCAAAAGATTATGTGCTTCTTCGAGAATCGTAATATGTTTTACCGGACAGTTCGTTCCGGTGGCAGTGGATTGTCTGTATTCACTTAGCTTGAGCACCAAAACACCCATTAAGAGAGCTTTGGTTTCTGCCGAACCAATTCTGCTTAAATCAATGATTGCATTTTCATCGAATAATACAGCATCTTCGATTGCATTTCCCGTAAAGATCTGTCCCAACAAACCGTTTGTCAAAGATTCAACACGAGTAACAAGCGAACCTACATAGTCACCCTTTGTTTGTGCTGAAAACTCCGACTTATCGAGAAGTACAGGAAGAATTTCAACTACATCTCTGAAAGAAGGATATTTGCCGTTACCACGATCCACATATACAGAGTGGTTCAAATCCCATCCGTGATTTATGTATGCCTGCTCAAAAGATGCCTTTAATAAAGCGGGCATTGCTGCATAAAGCGGCCAACACGCACTGAATATCTCAATCAAACGATCAAGATGCTCAAGCACATGGACTTCTTCGTGAAATTCAAAAGGATTAATGCTTAGCATATTGTAATACTTGGGGTTTGTAGTAAATACGTTAATGCCGGGCATACCGCCAAAAGCAATTTTATATTCACCCTTAGCAGGTTCTATTACCAAGAACTTCACATCATTTTTGCTTGAGGTCAGTTCATCAATAATCTTATATGTTGTGTTAGATTTACCTGAACCAGTAGAACCCGTGATAAAACAGTGTGCCGAAAGGCTCTCAAGATCCAACCTAACACGATTGCTCTTAAACACCTCTCCCATATGGAAAATCGCACCAATATCGATATTCCTATAGCTCTTAGTCATACCTTTAGCAAAAACATTTCGACCAAACTCTGCTGAAGATATAGAAGTAACGCCACTTACAGACTTATGTGGAAAGCCCATAAGAACGGGTAGCTCTAAACCGCTAATCAAACTTGCAGGAGTAATAATCTGCTCGGTGTAATTACCACTTTGAGGGGCAGGTAAATACTTAAATCGTGGATGCATACCATATCTGAGGTAATCCATAACCATAAGACTATTCTCAGAGTTTTCGTATTCGTTGTCCCACAAATTGATAAACGAGTTCTCAACTGATGTTTTTTCGCCGGCAACAATAGCCTTAAATGTGTTTGCTGCCACTAAAGAAGTTTCAGGATTCTCTGCTATAAAATAACACGCACTATCCCATAAACCGTAAGATTCACAACTTTTAATTCTCTCAAGTTGCTCGTCAATTCTTCCAAGCAGAGCTTGGACAGTCTTATTTTGCTTTGTAACTGCTATTGTCGAAGTGCTGCCAGTTGTTGTCGTAGTTGTATCTGATGTAGTTTTTCCTGTGGTTTCTGTTTCCGAACGAGTATCAGTATGACCGGTAGACGTTCCACTCGAAGTGGTCGATGTCTTTGCTCTACCACTTCCGGAGTTATGACCGACACCAAACATACCGAAACTACTACCGTGATTATGTGAACGAGATTTGGAAGTGCTTGTTCCATAATTAGTTCCAGTAGTATCGCTAATACCTTCATTAATTGCAGTTGAAAAACTATCGCTAATTCCTTTTGCGATTGCTTCACTATCATTTTCACTATAAGTGAGATTTACCTGAGCACACTGTGAAAGAGCAGAATACAAATCTTCATATCCTCTCTTTTTTGCTTCAAGGTCGGTTTTACTCAATGGAGAAGATACAAACACAGCAGTATATTTTTCTCCCGACATTGAATCGATGAATTTTTCCAAGCCTTGAATAAAATGCTCTTTATCTTCATCTCTCGGACTCGGAACAATAGAAACAGAGGAAACAGCCATATTTGAATACACATCAGGTATGTGTCCTTCAAGTAAACGAGCCACTTGACTTGATGCTTGCTCCTTAATCTCTATTCCGGGGAAATTACCTCGCAAACTTTTTTGAAGGATCTCCTTGGCAACATTAGGTTGATTAGTATCTCTTGTGCCAAGGTAGAATTTAACTCCATCGGAATCACTAAACAGAACCAACAAAGCGGTACTGCCAAAATTGGAGAGGGCGCTATATACACTCACCAGTTTATCGTTGATGTTTTCATCTCGGTCATATACTATTTTGCTGATTTCATACAGCGACATATATGAAAACGATTTTTGACTTGCATCCAAAGCCACTGGCTGACATTTATCGAGGTCGATTAAATAGTTTTTGTTGACGAACAAATCGACCAACTCCATACCACTATTCATAATTTCGGTGGCTCTAACCATCAATTCACCGGATTTTTGTTCGTAGCTCATAATACCTCTCCTTTCTTCTTTATTTATCTGATGTTATCATCATCGTCGATACGTTCACGTCCATTACGAGATGCTTCTACATCTTCCATACCTTCAACATCTTCATTATCTCCGGTATTTTCGGTTTCGCCCTTTTTGCGTCCCGTTTCGGGATCATATTGAGCGCCGATTTCGGCTTGTTGCTCTTGGATTTCTTTCTTTTGATCTTCTGTCAATTCCCAGGACTTACCCATAATTAATTCTCCTTATTTGTTATCTAATGTTTTCATCGTCATCAACCGTGCGCTGACGTTCGGGACCATCCATCCCCTCGACGTTTTCAACATCTTCTGTTTCACTGTTTGAATCGGATTTCTCCGACTCAAACAGTTCGCTTTCGCTATATTCTTGATCGTCCTTTACTTGTTTTTGTAGGTCACTACTTAATTCCCACGCCATACAAGCTCCTCCTTAGTCTTTCTTTCTCTTGAACAAGTTAGAAAGGTTATTTAAGAAGGGGCTTGTTGATTCGGCTACATCTTTAATTTCATCCCAATGACGGAGATCTGTTCTATCTCCGTGATAAATATCCTTTACTGCTTCATCCAAATCAGAAAGTTTTTGTTTACTAAGCTTACAAAGAACTTTTCCTATGTCATCACGTATCTGAGAATTTCCTTTCGTGAAAACGAGTCCTAAGAATTCACAGAAAATGCCATAATCTTTGTCGCCTTTACTTTGCTTCAGGTAAATCTTCGCACAAGAAGTAAAGAACAGAGAAGCGACATCACTCGGCATTTCAAAAAGGTTATAAAGACTTTCAATATCGCTTGTTCTTTCGCAGAGTTCGCAAACTTCGGGCAAAATCCAGTCAAAATACCTTTCAGCGGAACGTTCGGTAACTCTCGACATATCTGCTTTTGCATTTGCGGTAAGACGTTCAAGGCTTTCAAAAGCATCGTGAAGTTGACTTGTCTTTCTGCATTTTTCAAGCACCAAAGCAATGACTAAAAGTAGCAGTTTCCCTGATACCGGTCTGCGAAGATTATTGTAAAGATACTCAAAGGCACCCTGAATAAGTTTGGCGTTTTCCTTAGAAGGACTTTCAAACGGAATTATCTTCACTATATCTTTAACTAAACTTTCAGCAAATGGCACATCCATTTTTGACGTCGAAACAATATTAAACAGTTCTACCTTTGCTTCATAAGCCGATTCACTATCAGAGTTCTCCAATCGACGATAATAATCGTTAAGTATCTGATCGCCGTATTGATGTGCATAATCTCTATCACGAGTAACAAACGACTTATAATGGTCGCTGAAGATACGCTGACTTTCAGCCAACCCTATAGCATTAGACATTGCAAGGGAATAGAGCATATAAATTTGCTCATATCTCTGATAACTACCTAACACTGAGTAAGCCTTGCTAAAATTCGATTGCTGATATTTGACCATAGACTGACCAAAATACTTCCACATAGAAGCTACTTCTTGATTGCCATTAGGCAAATCCAAAAGCATACCTTCAATGTTCAAAGCCATATTAACTAAATAATCACAATCAGATGCAAATTCATCAAGTATTCGAGTGACAAGGAAGAAACCATTTTGCGAATTTTTAGAATACACAGCTTTCACTAAGCCATAGTAGGTCTGTCCTAATGGTGCGTCTACCAATAGATCATTTACAGATACCCTTTGATCTTTAACAAATGTGGAAACGACCTTCACGATAAAAGCAATTTTCCAATTGGAAATATCATTTTGCATAACCGCAAATAGTTTTTCACGGTTGCTCTTTCTCATCAGTTCCGTAGCCACACTAAAACCACTCAATCTACATACGGAGTCCACTTCATCATAGAAAGTAACGAAAGAGCTTTCTCCGCTTGTATTGTTGAGGAATTCATACAGCACTCTATCAACCATCAAACTCTTAATGACGGCACGATATTCTTCGGTAAGAATCTCATACTTTGAAACTGCATAACGCATTACACAAAGGAACGCACTTATGTCAGCTCGTAATAAATAGTCCTTTTGTTCAAACAGTGCTTGTAGTATTCTCAATTGCTCAGAAGCATTTGCATATTCATCTGCAAAGTCCAGTGCAGTTTTAATTTCCGCTTCATTTAACCCAACAATGCCATCGGACATAAGAGAATACAACCTATACGCAGCATACATTTTCTCATCTGCTTTGTTGTAAGAATATCCATCAGTAATAAAGCGATGAAAATCCTGCAAACTATCATAAGAGAAAGACATAGAGGTATCAATAAAATCAAAGTAATGCTCATCTTTCTCAAATTCAGCACAGTTATTTTGATAGAGGTCGAAAACAAAATGCAATCTTTGACTTTCGGCTGTATAACGAGAACCTTTGGGTATTACTCCACAAATTTGTGAAGCAGAAAGTGAAGGATCAAAATCATAAGTAGAAAAATTGATACCAAGTGCTATCTTTAGCGGTAAAGCATATTCAATAGCAGCAATCCACATAATGATGTTCTCAGGCTCATCACATATAACTACTCTTTTTCTTTCACTTTCAAAAGCAAGAACTGCGTGTAGCATATTCTTGAAGATCTCAATACGGTCATCAACACTAAGAAAGTCAATGACTGCATCAATATCTACGGCGAACCCTCTTTCGAGAATAGGTTCAGGAAGGAAATCAGGTCTGTTAGGATTATTGACTTCCTCAAACTCCATATGATCCCTTAAAAGGCTACTGCCGTAAAATTCACACGGATAGTTCTGCATATCACTTTCATCAGCGAGCACAACGTGACTCAAGTGATTACCAAAGCGCCCAGCACTACCCATATAATCTCTACCAAGATAGGTGTTTAACGCTAATGCACAAGCACCATTATCCAGTTTCCTATAGGTAAAAGATTTCGGTAATGTAAGCGCAATTTCTTCTGTCATAATTACACCGGGTTCAAGAGCCGGCGGCTGATAGGAAAACAAACTTTTTACTTCGTCATTGTTTGCATCCTTAAATGAAGCATCATACGAAAAGACTTGCTGACCATCATTAACTCCATTAATACCACGCATACAAGATGTGTAAATTATTTGATGTAGACTCATCGTTTGCACCTCTTTCAAAAATTTTTATGGGAAGTCATAGCCACCACCGTCTATGTTACATCGTTTTAAGCGACATATTCCTTTTTGCAACCCTTTAATCAAACCATATTTTTCGATTGCAAGAATCATATACTCGGAACAAGAAGGCTCAAAACGACACTTATTTCGTAGTGAGTTTGGCGCATACTTTTGATAAAGTTTTATTGCACAAATAAACATTCGCTTTGTGGTTAAAAGAATGTACGCCATTAATATTGCCGCCGTTATTATTATGATGTTGGTTTCGGATAAACCAATGTAGTTTAGTAATATCAAAATTGCAGTAAGTGCTATCGCAGGCAGCAATATGTATAACAAAAGTGTCTTTATCAAGCTTATTTTAGGTCTTATAAGTTTCCTT
>JAAYNP010000003.1 GCA_012520795.1 Bacillota bacterium | reverse complement strand
GCCTTCTTTTTCCTGCTATCCACCTACTAAAACTTTACACTAACAGGTACCGGCTTATTCATCATCTTTGGCAGCAAGGTGTGCGGCAGCTACCACTTTATCATTTTCCCCGAGTTTCATCAGGATTACTCCTTGGGTGCTCCTTCCCACACGGGAAATGTCTGCCACCGACATCCTAATCATGATGCCTTCGTGAGAAATCAGCATGATTTCGTTATTTTCGTGGACCATCTTGGCACCAATGATGCATCCTGTTTTTGCAGTTTTATTCAAGGTCTTGATCCCTTTGCCGCCTCTGTTGGTGACTCGGTAATCCTCAATACGGGTGCGTTTGCCAAAGCCGTTTTCAGTAACGACCAGCAGATCATCGCCATTGGCGACAACATCCATGCTTACCACAAAGTCGTTTTTGCCAAGAGTTACACCCTTTACACCCCGGGCATTCCTTCCCATGGGCCTAACCTGCTTTTCGGAAAAACGGATTGCCTGGCCCTCACTGGTGACCAGCACAATCTCCTGATTGCCATCGGTCAGCCTGACACTGACTACTTCATCGTCATCGGCCAGGATTATTCCGATTAGCCCTGCCCGCGGACTGTCATACTCAATCAGTGGAGTTTTCTTGACTATCCCTTTTTTGGTGGCCATGATCAAGTACTGATCGCTGGAATACTCACTGATGGGAATAGTCGCCTCAATCCGCTCGCCTGGCTCCAAATGGATTAGGTTGACCACGGCCACACCGCGGGCGTTGCGGCCTGCTTCAGGTATTTCATGCCCCTTAAGCCGGTGCACCCTTCCTTTGTTGGTAAAGAAAAGCACATAGTTGTGGGTGCTGGTGACAAACAGCTGCTCAACAAAATCCTCACTTCGGCTTGAAACAGCCGTTATGCCCTTTCCACCCCGGCGCTGGCTGCGGTAAGTGTCCACCGGCAGCCTTTTGATATAACCTTGATGTGTCAGGGTTACAATCAAATCCTCTTCAGCAATCAAATCCTCGATATCAAGGTTTGAATCATCCCTGACAATCTTTGTCCGCCTTGGATCACTGAAGCGTTCCTTTAGTTCCAACAGCTCTTCTTTAATTATATTATATATTAAGTTAATGTCGCCCAGTATTGTTCTTAAACGCTGAATTGTCTGAATGAGCTGAGCGTATTCCGTTTCAATCTTTTCCCGTTCTAATCCAGTCAAACGGCGCAACTGCATATCCAGAATAGCCACTGCCTGGCGTTCGGTCAATTCAAACTTGCTCATCAACGTTTCTTTTGCCGCTTGATCATTGGCGGATTTGCGGATGATACTGATGATCTCATCAATATGGTCAAGGGCGGTTAGCAGGCCTTCCCGGATATGAGCATCGTTTTCCGCCTTCTTCAATTCAAACTTACAGCGCCGGATGATTACTTCTTTTTGGTGTTCAAGGTAGTAATGGAGCACTTCTTTGAGGTTAAGCACTTTCGGTTCATCATCAACCAGAGCCAGCATGATCACACCAAAAGTATCCTGCAGTTGGGTATGCTTGTACAATTGGTTCAAGATCACCCGCGCATTGGCATCCCGGCGAAGTTCGATCACGATCCGCATCCCTGACCGGTCTGATTCATCTCTCAAGTCCGTGATTCCGTCAATTTTCTTGTCTCTTACCAGATCAGCGATTTTCTCGATCAGTTTTGCCTTGTTGACGTTATACGGCAGCTCAGTAATTATGATCTGCTGCTTGCCGCTGTTCAGCTGCTCAATCTGACTCTTGCCCCGGACGATAATCCGGCCCCTGCCTGTTTCATAAGCATCTTTAATACCGTCTCTGCCCAAGATCAAACCTCCGGTTGGGAAGTCGGGGCCTTTGATTACCCGGGCCAGATCCTTGATCGTCACATCGGGATTGTCGATCAACATGATTATCCCGTCAATGACCTCGCCCAGGTTATGGGGTGGTATATTGGTAGCCATGCCTACTGCGATTCCCGAAGCGCCGTTTACTATCAGGTTCGGGATCCGGCTGGGTAAGACTGCCGGCTGATCCACTGTCTCATCATAGTTGGGGATAAAATTCACCGTGTTTTTGTCGATATCCCGAAGCATTTCCGTTGCCAAACGGGACAAACGGGCTTCTGTATAACGCATGGCTGCAGGCGGGTCTCCATCAACGCTGCCAAAATTGCCATGCCCGTCAACTAATGGGTACCTGTAGGAAAAGTCCTGTGCCATACGGACCATTGCATCATAAATAGCCGAATCACCGTGAGGATGGAATTTACCCATCACTTCACCGACTATTCCGGCGGACTTTCTATGCGGCCGATCATGGCGCAGACCCATCTCGCCCATGGTATAGATGATTCTCCGCTGGACGGGCTTCAATCCGTCGCGGACATCAGGCAGGGCCCTCTCCACAATGACACTCATGGCATAGTTGATGTATGAGGTTTTCATCTCATCTACCAGTTTGATTGGAACAATTTTTCCGTCACGAAAATCCAAGCTCATCCTGCATGACTCCTTCTAGACATCCAAATTGGTAACCAGTTTGGCATTGGTTTCGATAAAGCTGCGCCGCGGTTCAACACTTTCGCCCATCAACGTCGTGAAGATCTCATCGGCAGCAATCGCATCTTCCAGGCGCAGCTGTAGGATCACCCGGGTATCAGGGTTCATGGTTGTATCCCACAGCTGTTCTTTATCCATTTCTCCAAGGCCCTTGTACCTTTGGATCGTAATTCCGACCCTTCCAATTTTTTCCAAAAGCCGGTCCAATTCATCGTCTGAGTAGCAGTAATGGACATTCCTGCGCTGCTCCACCATATACAGCGGAGGCTGGGCAATATAAACATGGCCAAATTCCAATAACGGGCGCATATAGCGGTAAAAGAAGGTTAACAGCAGAGTGCGGATATGGGCACCGTCCACGTCAGCGTCAGTCATGATGATAATCTTGTTGTAGCGCAGCTTCGACAGATCAAACTCCTCCGAGACTCCGGTGCCAAAGGCTGTGATCATCGCTCGGATTTCCTGGTTGCCCAAGATTTTATCTAGCCTGGCCTTTTCCACATTCAGAATTTTGCCCCGCAGGGGCAGAATAGCCTGAAAACGACGATCCCTGCCTTGCTTGGCGGTACCTCCGGCGGAATCCCCCTCCACTATGAACAGCTCGCACACCCGCGGATCGGTCAAACTGCAGTCCGCCAGCTTGCCTGGGAGTGAGGATATTTCCAAAGCACTCTTGCGCCTGGTCAGCTCCCTGGCTTTCCGGGCAGCTTCCCGCGCTCTTGCCGCAGCAATGCACTTTTCAATGATTCTCTTTGCCTGAGTGGGGTGCTCTTCCAGATAAGTGGCCAGCTGTTCAATGATGATCGATTCCACAATTCCCCGGACTTCACCGTTGCCTAGTTTGGTCTTGGTCTGCCCTTCAAACTGAGGTTCCATCAATTTGATGCTGATAATTGCCGTCAAACCTTCCCGCACATCTTCTCCGCTTAAGTTTTCGTCATTTGGTTTCAGAAGGTTGTTTTTCCGGGCATAATCATTGAGTGTGCGGGTTAAGGCCGATCTAAACCCGCTGAGGTGCGTCCCGCCTTCATGGGTATTGATATTGTTTGCGAAAGTGAGAATCGTTTCACTGTAGCCGTCGGTGTACTGCATGGCTACTTCCAGCTCAGGCTCTTTTGCTTCATGGATGTAGATCACATCGTGGAGCGTGTTCTTGTTCCTGTTCAAATGCTTCACGAATTCAATAATGCCGCCGTCATAGAAATAGGTGTTCTGGCGGTTAGTCCGGTGATCCGTGAAGGTAATCTTCACACCTTTGTTGAGAAAAGCCAGTTCCCGCAGGCGGTATGTGATAGTGTCCGGATCGAATTCGGTCGTATCGAAGATGGTGGCATCCGGTTTGAAAATGATTTGTGTCCCCTGCTTGTCCGCTGGGCCCAGGTTTTGCAGATCCGACTGGGGCACTCCGTAATGATAGCGCTGGTAATAATGGCTGCCTTCAGTAAAAACATTGACCTCCAGCCACTCGGACAGGGCATTGACGACAGATACACCAACACCGTGCAAGCCGCCGGAAACCTTGTAACCGCCGTCCTCTTGGCCAAATTTTCCTCCGGCATGCAGCTTGGTCAGCACAGTCTCTACAGCGGATTTCCCTGTCTTTTCTACAATGCCCACAGGAATGCCGCGGCCGTTGTCGGTGATTCTCGCCTCACCGTCAGGCAGGATTTCCACACTGATATAGTCGCAGTAACCGGCAAGGGCTTCATCAATACTGTTGTCCACCACCTCAACAATCAGATGGTGCAAGCCGCTCACGTCAGTGCTGCCAATATACATTCCAGGCCTGCGCCTGACAGCCTCCAGACCCTCCAAGACCTGAATCTTATCCGCAGTATAATTTGATGTGTTAGCATTGTTCTTCAATATTACATCTACTCCCTGCACATAATCAGTCTGTTTTGCCCACATCTTTTATTGTAACATAAAGTGCCGTCAATCGCCAAAGTCAGAAAGCCTTTTCCCCAATGTCCGCGAAGAAATTGGCGATAAATAGATCTTGTAGGTAGTTACTATGACCGAACAGGGTGAATCGGTCAAGCGGTCGACAAATCCCTCTTCTGCAGCAGTCCTGACGAACTCGCCGAGGATTTCGGAATTGGACTCAGCGTTCAGGTCAATGATTGCGACGATCTCTTTTGCCAAAATCGTCACTTCCCGGCCAATGTGCAAAAACATACCATCAACGCCTTTCCTGTACCTTTCCGGCGCTGACGTGAAACACTTTTGCGCCGTTCGTTAAATCAGGTTCAAAGTCTGATATGTTGGTAGTTGTTATAACAGTTTGAATTTTCTTCGTCAACAATCTTAGCAAAAAATGTTTCCGCTGCTGGTCGAGTTCAGATGTGACATCATCCAACAGTATCGTGGGGTAACTGCCTGTCTCTGACTTCATATATTCCAATTCAGCCAGGCGGCAGGCTAAGATAGCTGTTCTTTGCTGGCCCTGGCTGCCGAAGGTCTTTAGATCCACGCCGTTAATCACGAATTGGAAATCGTCCCTGTGTGGGCCAACCAATGAATACCCCCGCTTGAATTCAGCTGTCCTGAAAGATGCCACCGCTTCGGTAAACCTGCTTCTAATCGACTGGCTGTCATACTTGTGACCGTCGCTGATCCGCTCATCAGCTGCAAAAAACGGAACATACCGAAGTTCAAGATCTTCCCTGCCGTCACTGATCTGGCGGTGCATTAATCTTGAGAGCAGCCCTAGCTTGTGAATCATATCTGCCCTGGCAGTCATCAACCTGCTGCCCAGTTCAACCAACTGCTGATCCCAAACCTCAAGTATTTTCGGGTCTTGGTTTTCAAAGGCAATTGATTTCAACAGAGAATTCCGGTGCTGCAGCACTTTATAGTAATCAAGCAGTAAACTACGGTAACCGGTACTCACTTGGGAAATCTCCCAATCAAGAAACCTCCTGCGCCCGCCGGGAGATCCTTTGACCAAGTATAAATCATCGGGAGTGAACAAAACGACATTGAAAACGCCGACAAACTCCTTGTGAGGCAGATCCTTTTTATTAAACCGGAATTGTTTGGGCCCACTGCGCTTAAGGACCAACTCCAGTGTATGAGTTGCTTCGGTGGTAACTTGACCCGAAACCAGACTGTAGCTCTGGTCATGGGTAATCATTTCGCTGTCTTTGACTGCCCTGAATGATCTCCCCATAGCCAAAAGGTAGATTGCCTCTAAAATGTTGGTTTTCCCTTGAGCGTTATAACCGGCAAAGATATTAATCTGGGGATCAAACTGCACACTCAGCGTTTTATAATTACGGAAATTTAGCAATCGCAATTCCCGGATTAACATCTTAAACAACCTTAAATGTCCGGCTGCCTACCGTTACAATATCATTGGGATAGACTTTTTTGCTGCGTCTGGTTTCAACCGCGCCATTGAGCAGTACTTGCCCGCTTTGAATCAGCATCTTGCCCTCTCCCCCTGTCTCAACAGCACCTGCCCATTTAAGCAGCTGATCCAGTTGAATCGAACCTGTTTTTATTTCGATTGTTTCCATGATAATCCTCCTAGCTAACTAAGACGGATCGGCATTAATATATATTTTTGGTTCTGATTGTGATCTCCTTTCATCAATGCCTGGCGCAAGTCAGAATTGAAATGGAACAGGATCTGTTCTGCATCCACCGCTTTGAGCATGTCAAGGACATATTTGGCGGAAAAGGCCGCTTCGCCGTTCTCACCTTCATGTTCCACATTAAGGACTTCCTTGCTCTTGCCTTTGCTGGTCGAAGGAGTTCTTATCTCCAACACTCCGTCGGCGGCATCAAAAATAACGATTTGGCTCCCATCATCACTGTCAATCAATGCAGCCCTTTCCACAGCTGCCGCAAAAAAGTGGCGGTTGATGATGATCCGAATCGGTTCTTCTTGAGGAAAGAGGCTCTTATACTTCGGGAACCGGTCGTCAATTAGGCGAGTTGTGATTTTAGTGTTCCCATGTTCAAAGATCACATGTTTAGTGTCGAACGCGATTTTGATTCTCGTATCGTCATTCGGCAGGCCCCGCTGTAATTCCTGAAGCGTTTTTGCGGGGATCAAAAGCTGTGTATCTGGCAGCTGTTGTTCAATTGGAACCGCATCATAAGCCAGCCGATTAATATCAGTGGCCGCAAACTGGAGCATCTGATCAGATATCTCAAACAGCACACCGTTGACAAACGGGCGGCGGTCATCTTTACCACAGGCAAAAATCGTGTTTCTGATCAGGGTCAGCAGCTGATTGGCCGGCAAGGTAAACACCAAGTCTTCGATTTCCGGCAGCTGCGGGAAGTCTTCCGGAGGCAGTATGGTTAAGGAAAATTCCACAGAGCCGGCAGTAATGATCAGCTGCTGATCAATCAGTTCGAAGATAATGGGCTCTTGAGGCAATGTCCGCACCAAAGCGGCCATCAGCTTACCATCGACTACGGTTTGGCCTTCACTGATTATTTGAGCCGGAAACTCTGTTTTGATGCCAAGCTCGAGGTTTGTGGCAGTCAATGTCACTTGATTGCCAAAAGCGGCAAGATGAATGCCCTTCAAGACAGGGATGTTGTCTTGTACCGCCACTGCTTTTTCCACTAAATTAACTGTAGGCAATAAATCAGACAGGGAACATTGAAAATGCATATCCATTCCTCCTGTGGAAATTTATAGGAATTATTAGATGGTGTTATTGAATAAGTATATAGATCGTAGTAATAATAGTAGGCCATGTTGTTTGTGTGGATAAGCCCTGTGATGGTTGTCAATGGGGGTTTTGGCCGCGATAACAAGTTGTGGTTAACACAAAAATGTTATCTACATTTTCCAGATAGGCAAAAAACGAAATTTTTCTATGCACAGGTAATCAACATGGCTGTGAAGAGGTTATCCCCAAAACTTTACAGGAATGCTGTATTTACGAACGCTGGATCAGATCAATCAATTCCTTGACGGTCAGCTGCAGCGACGGATCTCTCTTCATATCTGTGCTGATCTTGTCACAGGCATGCATAACGGTGGTGTGATCCCGGCCGCCGAACTCTTCACCGATTTTTGGCAGCGAATTCTCCGTCAATTCTCTGGCGAGATACATGGCGATCTGCCGTGGATAAGCTATCGAGCGGGTCCGTTTTTTTGCTTTCATTTCAGCAGCCTTGATCCCATAATGATTGGCCACCACTTGCTGGATTAGCTCAATGGTAACTGGTTTTTGCCTTTGAGCGCCAATAATGTCTTTGAGGGCCTCAACTGCAATGTCTTGAGTAATCGGAGCCCTGTGGAGGTTGGCATAAGCGACAACACGGACAAAAGCACCTTCCAGCTCGCGGATGTTGGATTTGATATGATTGGCGATGTAAGACAGGACATTGGAGGGCGCTTCAATGCCTTCCAGCTCAGCTTTCTTCCTCAAGATGGCGATCCGCGTCTCCAGATCCGGAGGCTGAATGTCTGTGGTCAGGCCCCATTCAAACCTGCTTCTCAAGCGTTCTTCCAGGGTCGGGATCTCTTTGGGAGGCCGGTCTGAAGAAATGATCAATTGTTTGTTCGCTTCGTATAAAGCATTGAACGTGTGGAAAAACTCTTCCTGGGTCGATTCCTTCCCGGCTACAAACTGAATGTCGTCAATCAGCAAAATGTCCGCATTGCGGTATTTGGCCCGGAACTCGACCATCGATTTGTTCCCGATCGCTTTGATCAGATCATTGGTAAAAGACTCCGAGGTAATGTAAATTACGGTTATATCAGGATTGTGCTCAAGGGCATAGTGGCCGATCGCGTGCATTAGGTGCGTTTTTCCCAGCCCCACACCCCCATACAGGAACAAGGGGTTGTAGGCTTTGGCAGGGGCTTCCGCCACGGCAAGAGACGCTGCGTGGGCAAAGCGGTTGGAATTGCCGACAACAAACGTGTCGAAGGTATACTTGGGATTCAGGACAGCATGGTTCTGCTTTGGATCTTTAATACTGGGGGATGGTTCTGGTTTTTGCAGCAAATCCTCCGAAGGTCTGCCTAGCAAAGGGCTGTTCACCTCAAAGCGGAGTTCCAGGTCTTCATTGAGAAGATGACGCAGGGTTTTGCGCAAAGCAACAGTATAACGAGCTTCAACCCAGTCGCGAGTAAATTCGTTTGGAACCTCAATGTAGAGTACGGTTCCCTCTAAGCGGTTTGGCTTCGTGTCCTTTAACCATGTGTCAAATGAAGTCTTGGCAACTTCAGTTGCCATAAAAGCCAAAACTTCGTTCCAGATACCCATCAACTGGTCCATTGCTTCTTCCTCCTGACCTATGGTTCCTCATATTCATTCTTGATCCTATCAACATGATCCTGCTTGCAGATGGAGAATTAACCCACAACATTAATTGGGGATAAGCCGGCTGTGAATCAAAATGTGGAGTTGTACACATAATCCACGGAACCAAAACTGCTTGTAGATATGTGAATCTGGATAACTGCTCACAATACCAACAGGAAATCCACATATTAATCATCAACAGGTGTTTTGAACTTATCCATGTTCGATACCCACATCATCCACAGAACAATCCACAGGCAGTTATCAAAAAGTGGATCGGTTCAAAGCAGGATGCAGTCAGGATTTGTGGGTTTTCATCATATTTTGGCAGTTAAACTACATTCACAGGCTGTTGTGAAAAGCGTTATCCACAGGTTTATCTACAGAATGTGAATAAAAATTACCGGTGATACCTGCGGTTCTATAGATTCTAACAAAACATTAAAGAATTACCAACATCCATGTGGATAAACTACTATGGATAGTGTGGAAAAGTGTTCGTCATGTTTTTGCGGTTGACATCACAGTTTGAAATACGTTAAAATAAGGCAGGTATCTCTCTGTGATGGTAATGGAAGGAGGTTGTAATCATGAAGCGGACTTTTCAACCTAATAAAAGAAAGCGGAAGAAGACACATGGCTTTTTAGTGCGGATGAGGACCAAGGCCGGCCGCAGAGTGATAGCGGCCCGGAGAAGAAAGGGCAGAAAAATCTTAAGTGCATAAAAGCTGTGACCCGGAAACGGGTCTCTCTTTTACCGTAAAGGAGACAGGAATGGAGGATCTAGGGAACTTATGGAGAACGATAATCGTATGCGGTTCCGGAGAGATTTTCTCAAAGTATACCAGCATGGATCAGTACGATTTGGACGTTATCTCGTAATGCACCTTCTTCCTGTGTCAGACAGCCCAACCAAGGTTGGGATCTCCGTAAGCAGAAAAGTGGGTAATGCAGTTATCCGCAACCGCATCAAGCGAAAATTGCGGGAAATAATTAGACTGAACTGGGAGCAGATCCCAGAAAAGCATTATCTTGTAATCAGCGCCAAGAGCAGGAGCAAAGATGCCAGTTATCAGGGCTTGGAAGCCGATTTCGACCGGCTGTTAAAGGGATAGACAAAGGGCGAGGAGAATATGGATACCATCATAAAAATGATACTGAAGGTTCCTTTGTTGATCATAAGTATTTATCAAAAGCTGGTTTCTCCCCTACTGCCGAATCGCTGCCGTTTTACACCTTCTTGTTCAGAATATACAAAACAAGCAATAGTACGCTATGGATTTAAGGGGTTATGGTTGGGGATGCGCCGCATCATGCGCTGCCACCCTTGGCATCCGGGTGGGTATGATCCTGTTCCGTAACCAACGTTAAGGGGGACATTGGATTGAGTTGGATCGCAAGTGGGCTACGATGGGTATTTGATTTTATAGTAGGGTTTTCCAACAGTTATGGAATAGCAATCATTTTGGTTACAATATTAATCAAATTGGTCCTGCTGCCGCTGACAGTCAGACAGGCAAAGTCCATGCAGGTAACGAAAGAGATCCAGCCGAAACTTACGGAGCTGCAGAAAAAATACAAGGATAATCCCCAGGAGCTGCAATCCAGAACCTTAAAACTCTACCAAGAGTACAAGTATAATCCTCTTGGCGGATGCTTGCCATTATTGATTCAGCTGCCGATTCTATGGGCATTTTTTCAAGTGTTGCGGGAACTGCCCCAAAGTGAAGCGGCACAGTTTTTCCTCTGGAATTTGACTCAACCTGTAAACCAACAGTTGGGAGAAGTGACAGTCCTATCATTGATATCGGTGGTAACATTGCCGTTATTGTCAATGTTAACTCAGTTTATTTCCATCAGGCAGACTTCTGTTGATCCATCTCAGCAAGGGATGATGATGTTCATGCCAGTGTTAATCGGTTTTCTCAGTTTCACGATGCCAGCGGGATTGGTACTCTATTGGATTGTGCAAAACCTCTTTTCTATTGCACAGCAAGCATGGATCGGCAAGAGGTTTCCAACTGCGCCGCAAGGAGGACAAGTTAAATGAGATCTGTAGAGATAATCGCACGTTCCGTTGAGGAAGCTGTTGAAGAGGGTTTAGAGAAATTGGGTGCGACTCGGGATGATGTGGATATTACTGTCCTGGACGAGGGAAACAAAGGATTGTTTGGGATCCTTGGGGCAAAACAGGCCAAAGTAAGGATTGAGTTGAAGGTCAGTACCAAGTACAAAAGCCAGGTAGCACAGGAGTATCTCCACGAACTGCTGCGGTTGATGCAAGTTAGCGCTGACATTCATGGGGAAATTATTGATGAAGACAACGTCCGCCTGGCAGTATACGGAGATAACCTGGGATTATTGATCGGCAGGCGGGGGCAGACTTTGGATGCGCTTCAGTACTTGGTCAGCACGGTCGCCAACCGGGAAGGCAGCAATTGGGTTAGAATCATCATGGATGTGGAAGGGTACCGCAGCCGGAGAGAATACACCCTCAAGTCCCTGGCACAGAGACTGGCTGCCAAGGCTATAGACAGCGGCAGGAGAGTAGCCCTTGATCCCATGACAGCGCTGGAGCGGAGGATAATCCACACGGAGCTGCAGGCCAACCCCGATGTGGAAACCCACAGCGAGGGGCGAGAACCATATCGGCGAGTGATTATCGTTCCGAAGAAGTAAAAAAGCGTGCCGCTGGTACGCTTTATTTATTTATAGAAGTGATAGGGTACAGGTGAGAAGTATGTTCAACGATACCATAGCAGCTGTTGCCACTACCCTGGGGGAAGCCGGGATCGGTATTATCCGTCTCAGCGGCAGTGAAGCAATCAGCATAGCGGACAAAGTCTTCAGGGCAAAAAACTGCAGAAAGCTGGCGGGCCAACCCGGTTTTACGGTGCGCTACGGCAAAATTGTGGACACTAAAGGGGATGTGATTGACGAAGCTTTAGCCGTGATCATGCGCAGCCCCCATTCCTATACTGGTGAAGATGTGGTGGAGCTGCAGTGCCACGGCGGTGTGGTTGTCATGCGCAAAATCCTTGATTTAACTCTTGCTTTGGGGGCGCGCTTGGCCGAACCGGGTGAATTCACCAAACGGGCTTTCCTGAACGGCCGGATTGATTTGTCACAGGCGGAGGCTGTAATTGATATCATCAGATCCAAGACGGATCGCAGTCTGGATTTGGCAGTTCAGCAGCTGGAAGGGAGCCTGAGCAGGCGGATTCAGTCATTGAGAGAAAAACTTTACGATCTGGTGGTCCAAGTCAACGCTGCAATCGACTTTCCTGAAGATGATATTCCAGAAATAACATCCGATCGGATGCAAACAGTACTGGGAGATGTTATTGCTGAAATTACAAGGTTGATTGATACTGCAGATAACGGCAAATTCCTGCGGGAAGGAATCAAGACCGTGATTACGGGAAAACCCAATGTGGGAAAATCAAGCCTGCTAAACCGCCTGCTGGACGAAAACCGGGCTTTGGTTACGGATATCCCAGGTACAACACGGGATACCATAGAAGAAGTGCTGAACATCAATGGCATTCCGTTCCGGCTGGTGGATACCGCAGGAATCCACCGTTCAACAGACCGGATTGAACAATTGGGCGTGGAAAGGGCTTTGGAGTTCATCGGGCAGGCAGATCTGATTCTACATGTGCTGGATATCAGCCGCGAGCTGGAAGAGGAAGACAGACAGCTTTTGCGGCGGTTGTCCAGCCGGAAGCGGGTGTTGGTAATCAACAAAACAGATCTGCCGCCGCAGTGGAATGGAAAGGCACACCTTATTGAAGCCGGATATATCGATGCAAGAACACCAGCCGTGGAGATTTCTTTAACAGAGGAGAGCCTTGATCCACTGTTGGAATGCATTGTTGGGTTGGTGATGGAAGGATTGGCCCAGATTGAGCGGGAAGACGCGATCATTACCAGAAGCCGGCACAAGCAGGCCTTGGTGGAAGCGAAAGCCGATTTGGAACAAGCTTTGGAGACTTTTGACCAAGGGCTGCCGTTAGATTTAATTTCCATCGGGCTTTTCGGAGCATTGGAACATCTCGGGGAGATCACCGGAGAAACGGTGCGGGAAAATATTATCGAGCGGATCTTCGCCCAATTTTGCATAGGAAAGTAGGAGCAGTATGAGCAAGGAGTATGCGGTAATTGTAGTCGGCGGCGGACATGCCGGCTGTGAAGCGGCTCTGGCTGCTGCCCGGCTTGACTGTAAAACGCTTTTGATCACCATGAATCTGGATACAATTGCACAAATGTCATGTAACCCGGCAATTGGCGGCCCTCAGGCTAAGAGCCATTTGGTCAGGGAGCTCGATGCTCTAGGCGGTGAAATGGCCAGGGTGATCGATCAGTCCTATTTGAACATCCGGATGCTCAATCTAAGCCGCGGCCCGGCTGTTCATGCCTTGAGGGCCCAGGCTGACAAGGTGAAATACCGGGCGGTGATGACCAAGACTTTAGAGTCAGAGCCCAATTTGAGTGTTCGGCAGGGCTTGGTCACCAAAATCCTGGTGGATGACGGTGTAATCTATGGAGTCCAGTTGAACACCGGCACAAAAATCACAGGGGAAGCCGTGATTTTGGCAACTGGTACATTTCTCCGGGGTCAGATTGTGATCGGCCAAGTGCGTTATTCCGGTGGGCGCCAGGGAGAACCTAGTGCCGATGAGCTTTCTCAGAGCCTGATTGATGCCGGCTTGAAGCTGAGGCGGTTCCAAACAGCCACGCCGCCAAGAGTGCACGCGGACAGTGTGGATTATGGCAAGCTGACTTGCCAGCCGGGATCGGAAAAGCCGCTCCGGTTTTCTTTTGATACACCGCTGATTGTCCGGGAACAGAGCCCCTGTTGGTATACACGGACTACTTCAGAGACGATCCAGGTAATCCGGGACAATATTCATCTTTCGCCGATTCAAACCGGAGCCATTCAAACAAAAGGCCCGCGCTATTGCCCTTCAATAGATCGGAAAGTGCTGCGGTTTCCCGACAAAATAGACCATCAAATATTCCTGGAACCGGAAGGTGAATATACTAAGGAGCTGTACTGCCTGGGCCTAACCACCAGCATGCCTGAGGAGGTCCAACTGCAGATCCTCCGGACGATTCCCGGGTTGGAGCAGGTTGAAATCATGCGTACAGGCTACGCGGTTGAATATGATTATATTCTGCCCGAGCAAGTGTATCCCAGCCTGGAATCGAAACTGGTCAAAGGGCTGTTTACGGCGGGACAGATCAACGGGACCTCTGGATATGAAGAAGCGGCAGCACAGGGGTTGATCGCCGGGATCAACGCGGCACACAAGGTAAAAGGGAGGCCAAGTTTGATTCTGTCACGATCCCAGGCTTATATTGGAGTTTTGATTGATGATTTGGTCACCAAAGGAACTGAGGAACCCTACCGGATGATGACATCGCGGGCAGAATATCGGTTAATTTTGCGCCAGGACAATGCAGACCTGCGGCTCAGGGAAATCGGTTATAAAGTCGGCCTTATCGATGATCAGCGCTGCAAAAGAGTGGCAGCCAAGAAACTGGCTATTCAGGAGACATTACAATGGTTGGAGGAAGTGCAGGTCTCACCAACAGCGGAGGTGCGCGATTACTTGATCCGGTTGGGATCTGGTGATCTGAAAAAATCAGTGACCCTTCATGAGATTCTGCAAAGGCCGCAGATCCAGTTTAAAAACCTGGGTTTCTTTGCTCCACTGCCCAAACTGGATCCGGAAGTGGTTGAGCAGATTGAGATCGAATGCAAATTCAAAGCTTACATCGAGCGTCAGCTCATGCAAATTGAGCAGTTTAACAAGCTGGAAGATATTGCTATTCCCGAAACCATAGACTATGATCAAATCCATGGTTTGCGTACGGAGGCTAAAGAGCGCCTGACTTCGATCAAGCCCACATCTTTGGGCCAGGCATCCCGGATCTCCGGAGTATCTCCTGCAGATATCAATGTCCTACTGGTTGTTTTGAAGGGAGACAGGGAGCATGTATCAGCATAGCAGTTCTGGATATGACCTGGTTGTGGTCGGAGCAGGGCATGCCGGGTGCGAAGCTGCTTTGGCCGCCGCCAATATGGGCCGGCGCGTGCTGCTGCTGACCATGAACCTGGACAACGTGGGCTTAATGCCCTGCAACCCGTCTTTAGGGGGCCCGGCCAAGGCGCACCTAATCAGGGAGATCGATGCCTTGGGCGGTGCGATGGCGAAGATTGCTGATGCGACTTTGATGCAGATGCGCCGGTTGAATACGCGCAAAGGGCCAGCAGTCCAGGCTCTAAGAGCGCAAATCGACCGCAAATTATACCAGCGCAAAATGAAAAGTGTTTTGGAGACTACCCCCAATTTGTACCTTAAGGAAGGCACCGTCACCGACTTGTTGATCAAGGGAAACCGGATCGGCGGTGTTGTGATTGGGAATACTAAGATAAAGGCCAAAGCCGTGATTTTGGCCACAGGGACTTACTTGCGCTCCCGGATTTTTATTGGAGAAGAGTCATTCCCGTCCGGACCCCAAGGGCAGCACCCTGCCGCGGCATTGGGCAATGCCCTGGAGCAATGGCTGCCCCTGGTGAGGTTTAAGACGGGGACACCAGCCAGGATCAATCTCCGTTCGCTCGACTATAGCAAGATGATCAAACAGCCCGGCAACGAATTTCTGCAGGGTTTCTCGTTTGCAACCAAAGGCCTGCGCATTGAACAGGCACCATGCTGGTTGACTTACACCAACGCAAAGACGCACCAGATTGTCAGGGACAACCTGCACCGGGCGGCCCTGTACACAGGAGCGATTACCGGTGTCGGGCCCAGGTACTGCCCTTCGATTGAAAGCAAAGTGGTGGAATTCCCTGACCGGGATCGGCACCAGGTGTTTGTGGAACCGGAAGGGTGGGACACATTTGAAGGATATTTAAGCGGCTTATCCAGCTCTCTGCCGGCTGATGTCCAGCGGGAGCTGATCCGGACAGTGCCGGGGCTGGAGCATGCAGAAATTATGCGCATTGGGTATGCTATTGAATATGATTGCCTGGATCCAACCCTGCTCAACAGTTATCTGCAGGTAAAGAACTATGAGGGGCTTTTTACTGCAGGGCAGATCAATGGAACATCGGGTTATGAAGAAGCGGCAGCCCAAGGTTTGATTGCGGGGATCAATGCGGCCCTGTATCTGCGGGAGGAAGATTTAATCACTATCGATCGTTCGCAAGCCTATATCGGTGTGCTTATCGATGATTTGGTAATCAAAGGGACAAGGGAGCCTTACCGGCTGATGACATCCCATGCTGAATACCGCCTGAATTTGCGAGTCGACAATGCGGACCAAAGGCTGACTCCACTTGGCTACAAGCTGGGGTTGATTTCTGAAGGGCGGTACCGGGAATTTGAACAAAAATGGGAACAGATTTACAAGGAAATCGACCGGCTGGAACACTACAGCATTGGGTCTACCAAAGAGACCAACCAAATTCTCGCAGAAATGGGTACAGCGTCGATTACGCACGGATTCACCCTGGCAGAACTCTTAAGGCGCCCAGAGATCGGCTATCAGGATTTGGGCCGCCTTGCAGAACTGCCCGAACTTGACCCGCAAGTCGTGGAAGAGGTGGAAATAGCCATCAAATACCGGGGATACCTTGAAAAACAGAGTATGGCCATCGACCGGTTCCGCAAACTTGAGCACCGCCAGCTGCAGGGTATCGACTATGCGGCGGTACCGGGGCTGTCGCGGCAGGCCCGGGAGAAGCTTGCTCAATTCAAACCTATGACTTTGGGGCAGGCGTCGCGGATATCCGGGGTTACACCAGCTGATATATCTGTACTTTTAGTATACATGGAGGGAAAGAGCTGATGGATAGGGAGAACTTGCGCACACACCTGATTAGAGGCTGTGCTCTGATGTGCATTGAAATCAACTCCCATCAGGTTGAGCAGTTGTTGAAATTCGCCAAGTTGGTTGAAGCCGGCAACAGGCAGATGAATCTAACCCGGATCACTTCAGAGGCAGAGTTTGCCGTCAAGCACTTTGTCGATTGCCTTGCAGTGCAGAAAACAGGTTTTACATTTAAGGGCAAAGGAATTGATGTGGGCAGTGGGGCGGGTTTTCCCGGGGTAGTCATTGCCAGCTGCTTCACCTCAGATCCGGTAGTGCTGGTTGATTCAATGGAAAAGAGAGTTAGATTTTTGCGAGAAGTCTGTGAAACGCTCCAACTGAACCATGTAAGCAGCATCCACGGCCGAGCGGAGGAGCTGGCCAGAGATCCCCAATACCGTGAAGCGTTCCAGTGGGCCACAGCTCGGGCAGTTGCGCCTTTGCCGGTTCTTTTGGAGTACTGCACCCCTTTCTTGTCCGTGGGAGGGTATTTCATTGCCTTTAAGGGCAGCAGTTTTCCTGAAGAACTGAAGACGGCTGCCAACGCCGTAAAACTCCTCAATCTTTCGGTGATCCAGAGAGAACTCCTGCAGCTGCCGTTTGACATGGGAGAACGCTGGATCGTTAGATTTAGAAAAGAAGCGGAAACACCAGATCAATATCCAAGAAAAGCAGGGGTTCCCGCCAAAAGACCGCTGTGAAGTGAGACAAAACTCGTTTTATGGCGGTTTTGTGATCAGGCTTCCGGTCACTAAATCTATTTCCCGGAAGGAACAGGAAAGCTCTTACCGAATAATTACTTAAGATATAACATGGAACAATAGGTTGGTGATAAAGTGAAACTAACGGATCTGCTGCGATCGAAACACAGATCACCGAACAAGACGGAAGCACTGGCCACTCAGGCGGATAAGATACCAGATTTCCTGGAGGACGATGTACAAGTAATACCGATCAGCCGGATTGAACGAAATCCATTTCAGCCCAGAGTCACATTTGATCAGGAAGCGCTGGGAGAATTGGCCAACTCCATTGCCGCACACGGCTTGCTTCACCCGATCATTGTTAGATTGGTGAATCACAGTTATCAGTTGGTTACAGGGGAGCGGCGGCTGCGGGCCTGCAAATTGTTGGGATGGAACACGATTCCGGCCATAGTTAAGATTATGGATGATCGCACCGCCGCGGAAATAGCATTGATTGAAAACCTGCAGCGGCGGGACCTCCATTTTCTTGAGGAAGCAGAGGGATATGTGCGGTTAATCGCTGAATTTGAGTTGACCCAAGAGGAACTGGCGAAACGGATTGGCAAAAGTCAATCGTACATAGCCAACAGGCTGCGGTTGCTGCGGCTCGATCCAGAAGTTAGAGAATATATTTCCCGGGAAATAATCAGCGAGCGGCATGCCAGAGTACTGCTGCAGCTGGAATCGGCTCCAGAACAATTGGAGGTTTTACAGCTGATCACAGCAAAGAGCCTGAGTGTGCGACAGACAGAAGAGCTGATTCGGAAGAAACAGGAAACACAGACAAAACCTGCCCCAAAACAAAACAGGAGAATCGTGATCAAGGACATCCGTTTGTTCACAAACGGTGTGAAGGAATTAACGCATACACTAACTGACAGTGGTTTACAGGTGACTTATGAAGAAGATGAAGATGACAAGGCTTACCGGGTAACGGTCACGATTACAAAGCCGGAGTGGAGGGACCAGTGATGGGTAAGATTATTTCCATCGTCAATCAAAAGGGTGGAGTCGGCAAGAGTACAACAGCAGTCAATCTTGGAGCATACATTGCTTTGGCCGGGAAACGGGTCCTCCTTGTTGATATTGATCCGCAGGGCAATGCATCAAGCGGTGTGGGTGTGGATAAAGGCAAAATCGGGCGCTGCATGTATTCTGTGCTCATTGAGGGTGAGAGGATTGATCGGATTATCTTAAATACCGAAATAGAAGGTTTTTTTATAGCACCGGCCACCATTGAGCTGGCAGGAGCAGAGATCGAACTGGTTTCAATCCTGTCAAGGGAATTCCGGCTCAAAAGGGCTTTGGATTTTGTTGTCGATAAATACGATTATATTATTATCGATGCGCCTCCATCATTAGGGTTGTTGACAATTAATGGCTTGACAGCTTCGCATTCGGTGATCGTACCTATCCAATGTGAATATTATGCTCTCGAAGGATTAAGTCAGTTGGTGAGTACAATTGCCATGGTTCAGGAACACTTGAACCCGGACTTGACCTGGGAGGGCGTGGTTATGACGATGTATGATGTCCGCACAAACTTGTCCCATCAGGTAATTCAGGATGTGAAAAACTACTTTCAACAGCAGGTAAAGGTTTATGAATCCATTATTCCCCGTAATGTGAAGCTAAGCGAAGCACCAAGTTTTGGTAAACCAATAGCCTTGTATGACAGCAGCTCAAAAGGCGCATTGGCCTATGAAAGTTTAGCCCAGGAGGTGCTTAATTCTTGAGTAGACAGGCTTTAGGCAAGGGGCTGCGGTCCTTGATCCCCCAAGGGGATCTGAGCAGCCGTAATCTGGTAAGCCAAATTGAAGTGGACAAAATCACCATCAATCCATTTCAGCCCCGCAAGCATTTTGATCAAGAGAAGCTGGAGCAATTGGCAGAGTCCATCAAAAACCACGGCGTTTTGGAACCGATCATTGTTCGCCGAGCCGGAGAAGACTATCAGATTGTAGTAGGTGAAAGACGGTGGAGAGCATCTCAGCTGGCGGGGTTAAAGACTATTCCCGCAGTGGTGAAGGAATTGTCCGATCGGGAGATGACGGAACTAGCCTTGATCGAGAACCTTCAGCGGGAAGACCTCAATGCAATTGAGGAGGCTGAGGGCTATAAAATACTGATTGAAGAGTTTGACATGACTCAGGAAGAAGTAGCCCAATCCGTTGGCAAGAAGCGGTCATCCATTACCAATGCTCTGCGCCTGTTAACTTTGGAACCTCCAATAAAAGAAATGGTGGCGGAGGGGAGATTGAGCCGCGGGCATGCAAAAGTCCTTTTAGGCGTTGATTCGGTCAAACTGCGATATGCGCTGGCGCAAAAAGCAGTGAAAGAAGAGCTCAGTGTCCGCCAGCTGGAACGGCTGGTGCAGCAAAACCCCAAGCCGGCGGCGGGCAGGAAAGGAACGCTGGACCCACAAGTGCAGATGGTTCGGGACGAGCTGCAAAGAGTGTTGGGAACCAAAGTCCGTTTGATTTACAAACGGGGCAGGGGCAAAATTGAAATCGAATACTATTCCGATGAAGAACTGGAGCGGATTATAGAGTTAATGCGAGGTTAAAACGTCTGGAGGTATTCTCATGTTCGGCGGGAACGAAAACTCCTCTACCTGGAAGATCGGAAGCCAGATTAAGTTCACTGTTGAATCGGGACTGTTCCAAGGGGTCTTCACCAGTGAAGTAATCGGGATCAATTCCCGGCAGGGATTGATCAGGATCAAGTTTCCCATGAGCGAGGGAAAACTCGTACTGCTGCCAGTTGGCACAACAGTCACAGTGGGGCACGAAGCACTGCCAGAGCAGGATAACAAATATATCATCATTGAACGGGCCGGAGGAGAAAACCGGTCTTTGGTGCTGAAACACATGGATTTTGAGGTTAACCGCCTGGTCTGCATCGATCCGCCGAGAGACAGGCAGTTGATCAGCGTATGTTCCGGTAAAGGCGGGGTCGGTAAGACTACGCTGGCGATCAATCTGGCGTATGCACTGGCAGAATTGGACTACAAAACCTGTATTTTTGATGCCGCTCTTGGCACGGCCAATGTCGATGTGCTTCTGGATTTGGCGCCCCGCTATCATCTCGGACACGTAATTACGGGCAAATGTGGAGTAATGGATATTCTCACGGAGGTACAGCCCAGGGTACATGTTGTCCCCGGCTGTTCAGGCGTGCAGCCGCTGACACAGCTTACGATCTATGAGTATAATCTGCTCGCCAGAGAACTGCAGGAACTGTTCCGCTATTTTGACGTGGTCATCGTGGATACAAGCGCTGGAATCACACCTGGTTCAGTAAACTTTGTCCTGGCTGCGCAAGAGGGTTATTTGGTCACCACTCCCGAACCCCACTCAATCACGGATACTTATGCCTTGCTCAAGACATTGGTGACGCAAAGAACGCGGCCGCTGAACTTGAATCTGGTGGTCAACCGGGTTTATTATCGTCCGGAAGCGGAAAGCACCGCTGAAAAACTGCAGTTCGCAGCCAGAAAGTTCTTGAGTTTTGAGCTAGGGTACGCAGGATTCATTTTTGATGACATGCGGGTGCGGGAAGCAAATATGCGGCAGAAGCCGATAGTGGAAGGAGAGCCTTCTGCTGCTGCGAGCCAGAGTTTTAGGGCAGTTGCCGAGCAGTACTGCCAGCCTGCAGACGGAAAAAGCAGAGGACAGGGCGGTTTGTTGGAACGGATCAGGCAAATAGGCAAAAGAGCCTAGAAATAGAGGTGGGTCAAGACAAAAGAGCTTAATGTTCCACGTGGAACATTAAGCTCTGTGTACGCTTACATCTCGGACGCTCATTAACAGGCCTTTGATGATGATTTCGCTCATCCGTATTACCAAGCTGAGCCTGGTGTTTTGGAGAACAAAATACTCCATCATACCGCCAACATTGACGACACCGATAATGTGAAAATCGCCTATTTCCGGAAGGGCTTTATTGACTCCAGTCCCCGGTTTTAAAGGGCCGGTCTTGAGAGAGATATAACCGACATTTTCCGATTTGCCTAAGCAGGCGTCAATGGCCAAAACAAGAGAGTCCTGATGTTTGCTTTTAATCTTTGTTACAAAGTTTTCGAGGTTCAAGGCGTGTACAGGTTCATCGAGACAGCCATAGACGGTGATATTGGGAGGCAGGTGTTTCAGCAGCCCGGTACCAATCAATGGGCCTAAAGAGTCTCCGGTGGAACGGTCAGTGCCGACACAAACGACCACCAAATGGCGTTCCTGAGTGATCCGGGCAATTGAGAGAGCCAAAGTCTCTGCGGCAAGTGGATCATCCATGTGAAGTCTGACAATATAATCATGATTGCGATCAGTAATAGGAGCTCCCTCCCCTCGCGATTAGTGATCTTTTCACTAATATACGCCGCAATCCATCATAATATGTATTGCTGGCCATATTTTTCAGGGGAGGGGATCCTGTGGCTTGGAAAATTGCATCCTTATATATAGCCTCAGTAATCGGAGCCGGTTTTGCATCGGGGCAGGAGCTTGTGCAGTTTTTTGCCCGTTTCGGAAGTTCTGCCTATCTTGGCATAGGTTTGACCACATTTGTGCTCAGCTGCTGCGGCGGCCGGACGCTGTACAAGTGTGCAAGCTGGGGCTTGGGAGATTATAATCAGCTGATTCGGCAGCTTAACCGCTATCTGGCTCCCTATCTTGATCTGTTTTATACGGCTTTTCTAATCCTCGGCACGGCGATTATGTTTGCCGGGGCTGAAGCTGTCTTGCTTGAAGCAGCACAAATTCGTGGAGGGATGTATTTAACGGCGATTTTGGTCCTGGCCCCACTGATGATTGGGCCTAAGGGTGTGCTGAACCTGAATGGGTATTTGGTGCCTTTTATGATCATCTTAATCGTTTCTGTTTCAGTTGTTTCAATTATTAACGGTAGATTTACGCATGCTCCGGCAATGCCAATGGCCGTACCGTATGGAGTTTTGTATGCCGGGTACAACTACGGCTATTCGCTGGCTGTTTTTGCAGGCATTGGCGAGCTCGGCGTTTCTAAAGAGGCGGCAAAACACGGTGGTTGGATAGGCGGAATGACTCTTGGGATCTTGATTTTTCTTATAGCGACCGCTTTGTTTGCCAGTCCGCCGGCGGCCTTAAACGCACCGATTCCCATGTTGGCTTTGGCAATACAAATCGGGCCGGTTATGGGTACCCTGTATGGCTTGGCTATTTGGATGGCGATGTACACTACTGCTTTGGCCCATGCACTGGCAGTTGTTCAGCGGTTAAACGGCTTGGTTTTCTCCGGGTGGCTCCCCACAACCGGCCTGGTTCTTGCTGTTGTACTGTTAATTGCCAGATTGGGCTTTGTTCCCTTAATTGGCATCACATATCCGCTTTTTGGCGTTGCCGGCTTGTACCTGCTTTATCTGGTATTACAGCGGTAAGCGGCGAGCTGTGGCTTTGCATCGACTCCGAGGAGGATAACCATGAAAACAGAATCTTCACTGTATGAACAAGGGCTTGTTTACTTTAAAAAAGGTGCGTACGAACAGGCGGAACGCTGTTTCCTGGCGGCGATTGAGGCTGAACCAGGCCATGCCCCTGCATGGAACAAGCTTGGTGTACTCTACGTTCACAAGCGCGACTTTCAACAAGCGGCAGAGTGTTTCCAAGCCGCCATCGGCCATGATCCGAAATTGGCAGCAGCTTACAGCAACCTCGGCAATATCTATCTTGAGGAAGGCGACCTTGAAAGCGCTGCAGCGGCATACCGCTGGGCAATTGACACCGATCCCGAGTGTGCAACAGCCTATCACAATCTGGGTGTTCTATATAAGCAGATGGGAAATATAAACGAAGGAATTAAGTACTTAAAAAAGGCGGCCAAACTAAACCGCCGCCGCCCTTGGCAAGGCCAAGAGCCGCCAAAACTCGAGGCTGTGAGAAAAATTATCTGGCTGGCCATCATCGTTCTACTGCTTTTGATTATCTTTAAACAACAGTAAGGGGTAAAACCCCAGCACTGGGGCCAGGGTTTTCCTTTAGCTGCGTTTGATCGGTTTCCAGATCAAAATGACGGTCTTTTTCCTAGCCTTCAAGATCGGGTCGATGAGCGCTTTAAGCAGGTTAAACATGTCATTCCCCCGTTTACGGTATTTGTACCGGTAACCGGCTGTGTGTTGTATGTTATGAAGGAAAACGATTTTTGGTGACAAATTGATATAGTAAGCGAGGGAATCAAAGGCTAAGGAGGGTTTTCAATGGCTGCAAAGACACCGCTCTATGACAAGCATCTAAGTTTGAGTGCCAAGATGGTTGAGTTCGCCGGCTTTTTGATGCCGCTGCAGTATACCGGGATTGCAGCGGAACATCAAACTGTCCGCAGCAGGGTGGGGATCTTTGATCTTACCCACATGGGCGAAATTCTTGTTTCTGGGCCAAAGGCAGAAGAGTTTCTCAATTATGTAACCACCAACGATGTTTCCAAATTGATATCGGGCGCGATTCAGTACAGTTTCCTGACAAATGAGGCCGGCGGCGTTATTGATGATATCTTGATTTATCGAGTGCCAGAAGGGTTTTATCTTGTGGTTAACGCTGCAAACACCGCAAAAGACTATCAATGGCTTTTATCCAAAGCACCCGGGGGTGTCACAGTACAGGATTTGTCCCAATCCACAGCCTTAATTGCCATCCAAGGGCCCAACGCCCTGCCGGTAACGGAAAAAGCCTTGGAAGCAGAATTGGCACAGCTTGACTACTACCATTTCAGGGATTTGCCTTACCATGGAGAACAAATCCGGGTTTCCAGGACTGGTTATACTGGTGAAGATGGCTTTGAGGTCTATCTGTCCCCACAGCTTGCTCCGCGTTTGTGGGATGAGCTCATTGCTGTTGGCTTGCCCTACGGAATTCAGCCTGTAGGCCTTGGTGCCCGGGACACGCTGCGCCTAGAGATGCGGATGCCGCTTTACGGCAATGAGCTTACAGAAGAAGAATCACCTTTGGCGGCGGGATTAGACCGATTTGTGGTTTTTGACAAGGGAGATTTTATAGGCCGGACAGCTTTAATGGAGCAAGAAACGGCGGGAATAAGCCTGAAATTGGTGGGATTTGTCCTGCGGGCCAAAGGAATTCCCCGGCATGGATATAACATAATCCAAGGAGGGCGGATCATTGGGCGTGTTACAAGCGGGACAATGTCCCCTTCGCTGCAAAAAGGAATCGGCCTCGGCTACGTTGACAGCGCCCACGCCAAAGCGGGCAGCATCATAGAGATTGAAATTCGCAGGCAGAGAGTGCCTGCTGAGATTATTAAAGGCAGGTTTGTCACCAAAAAGTAATCACAAAGCGGGAGGTTTTAAGAGCATGGAAGTCAGGAAAGGATTGCTGTACAGTAAAGAACATGAATGGGTACAAGAAATCAATGATTCGGTAGTCAGGGTAGGGATCACCGCATATGCACAAGATCAGCTGGGAGACATCGTGTACATCGAATTGCCTGCAATCAACGCTGAGGTGGGGAAAGGCGATCCATTCACGGTGGTGGAATCGGTAAAGGCAGCGTCAGACGTATTTTCACCCGTATCCGGAACAATTATGGCTGTGAATGAGACTCTGGAAGACAGTCCGGAATTGATTAACGAATCCCCATATGATGAAGGGTGGATTATCGAAGTTAAGTGCGACGATCTGGATCTGTCAGATCTAATGACAGCAGAGGAGTATGCCCTATATGTAGAGGAGGTATGATCGTGCCTTATATTCCCAACACACCGGAAGACCAGCAGCAGATGCTCAAATCCTTGGGCATGGACACGCTGGCGGATCTGTTTGCCGACATACCTGAACACCTGATGCTGAAGCGGCCCCTGGATTTGCCCGAGCCCCTTGCCGAGCGCCAACTGCTGCGTTATATGAGCCGGCTTGCGGAAAAAAATACGAACCTGGATCAGTGTGTCTCGTTTTTGGGAGCGGGGGCTTATGATCATATCATACCTGCGGTTATCTCACATTTGATCAGCCGGGGAGAGTTCTTGACTGCCTATACGCCCTACCAGGCGGAAGTGAGTCAGGGTGTGCTCCAGTCGATTTTCGAATTTCAAACGCTGATTGCCAATCTGACAAAAATGGAAGCGGCCAATGCTTCCATGTACGACGGCGCAACTGCTCTGGCAGAGGCGGCTTTAATGTCCTGCAGCGCCACCAATCGCCGCAAGGTGGCTGCAGCGGCAAACCTGGATCCCAAATGGCTGGAAATCCTGCAGGTATACTTGGAAAGTCAGGATGTTGAGCTGATCAGAATCCCCTATGATCCAGGCACCGGATTGATTGACAAAGACGCGTTGAAACCCGGGCTCGGCTCCGAAACTGCCTGCATGATTGTAAGCCAGCCCAACTTCTTTGGATCCCTTGATGATATTGATCATGCCGCCCGCTGGATCAAATCCGCTCAAGGCCTGTTGGTGATGGCAGTCGACCCTGTCAGCCTAGGCATTGTCAAAGCTCCGGGAGAATACGGCGCCGACATTGTGGTGGGTGATGCCGGGTGTTTGGGGAACCCCATCAGCTTTGGGGGGCCCAGTGTGGGATTCTTTGCTGTAAACGGCATGAAGCTGGTTCGTAAGATGCCCGGCAGGATTGTGGGCCAGACCACTGACAAGAATGGCCGCGTTGGCTATGTTTTGACCCTGCAAGCCCGGGAGCAGCATATCAGGCGGGAAAAGGCCACCTCAAACATCTGCTCCAATCAAGCGTTGAATGCTTTGGCAGCCGCCATTTACCTGGCACTGCTGGGGCCAAAAGGGATCAGGCAGGTTGCTTACCAATGTCTGCAGAAAACAGCATATCTCCGGCGCAAGCTGCAGGAAGCCGGGTTCAGGCTTCGGTTTAATGCACCTGTCTTCAAAGAATTTGCCCTCCAAGCTGATTGGGGTTGGCAGGAAATCAATCAGCGGTTGTTGGAGCATGGTTACCTGGGTGGTTTTCCATTGGAGTTGGTTGATCCCGGCTTGGCCGACAGCGTTTTGATAGCTGTTACAGAAGCCAGGTCCAAAGCGGAAATGGATCAATTTGTGGATTTGTTAAGGGGGTGGCTGTAATGCTGTTGTTGGATCTGTCGGTACCGGGGCGGAGAGGATACGTTCTGCCCGAGCTTGATGTGGAAGAAACCCCAATAGAAGAGCTGATTCCCGAGGCATATCTCAGGGAGAGCGATTTGGGGCTTCCGGAACTCACCGAGCCCGAGGTAGTCCGCTACTTTACCCAATTGTCCCGGAAGAATCACGGTGTTGATGTGGGATTCTATCCCCTTGGATCCTGTACAATGAAATACAATCCACGGGTGAACGAAGACATCGCAGCCATGCCTGGGTTCAGCAGAATTCATCCGCGGCAGCCTGAAAGCACAGTGCAGGGAGCTCTGCAGTTAATGTATGAATTAGACGGTTACCTGGCTGAAATTTCCGGATTGGCCAAAACCTCCCTGCAGCCTGCGGCAGGAGCTCATGGAGAGTTAACCGGGCTTTTGATCATCAAGGCCTACCATGAATTCAGCGGTGAAGGCAGGCAGCGGCGCGAAATAATCATTCCTGACTCAGCCCATGGCACAAATCCTGCCAGCGCCCAGATGGCCGGATTTATTGCCCGGGAAATATCTTCCAATTCCAGAGGCGGGGTTGATGTGGAAGCGCTGCGGGAGATGGTTGGGCCGCAGACTGCCGGTTTAATGCTGACCAATCCCAATACTCTGGGCCTGTTTGACGAGAATGTGGAAACCATTGCCAAGATTATTCATGACGCAGGCGGCTTGTTATACTACGATGGTGCCAACGCCAACGCCATTATGGGAATTGTCCGGCCGGGCGATACCGGCTTTGACATAGTCCACTTCAATCTCCACAAGACTTTTTCCACGCCCCATGGGGGAGGCGGTCCAGGCTCAGGGCCAATTGTTGTCAGTGAAGCACTGGTTGATTTCCTGCCGGATCCGATTGTGGAATATACTGATGGCAAATATCATTTGGTCCGCCCCAAACACAGCATCGGCCCGGTCAAGGCATTCTACGGGAACTTCGCTGTCATGGTCAAAGCCTATGCCTATATCCGGCATTTGGGGGCAGCGGGATTGAAGCGGGTCAGTGAAAACGCGGTGCTTAACGCCAATTATGTCATGAATCAGTTGAAGCAGGATTACTACCTGCCGTATGATCGCATCTGCATGCATGAGTTTGTCTTGTCTGGCAAACGGCAAAAAGAGTTGGGTGCTACCACCCTGGACATTGCCAAACGGCTGTTGGACTACGGAGTGCATGCCCCCACCATCTATTTCCCTTTGATTGTGGACGAGGCGATCATGGTGGAGCCGACAGAAACCGAATCCAAGGCAACTCTCGATGCGTTTGTTGAAGCGATGCGGGAAATTGCCCAGGAAGCAAAGGACGATCCGGAAAAACTGAGATCAGCGCCAACCAGGACGCCGGTCGTGCGGCTGGATGAGACCAAAGCAGCCCGAAATCCGATCCTGACGCGAAAAGCACTTGTTTGAAAATGCGAAACCCCAGCCAAAGCTGGGGTTTTGTAATTTGCTCTTTGTCGTAATCACACCGGGCTGCCAGCCCTTAAGGGAGACAACTATGGGAGGATGTGGTCCAAAAACACTTCAATGTTTGCTTCTTGTTCCAGCTGATAGAGGTATGCGCCCAAGTATTCAGTAGCAAGGGCATGGATCAAAGTGCTTTCCACTTCATCCCATTGTTCCTCCAGATTAGCTTCCTGGGGTGCGCGCTTGTCGGTTACCAGTACAACATGCCAACCATATGCAGTTGATACTTTGTTAAACTGATCGACACCCAGGCTCCAACTCAAGTTTTCAAACTCAGAGACCATTTCGCCCTTGGCGAAATAGCCTAAATCGCCGCCAAACGGACCGGTTTGAGTGTCTATCGAATAGGTTCTCGCCAATTCGGCAAAATCAGCCCCTTCTTTGAGCTTGTTAACCAAATCATCAGCTTCGGCTTCCGTCCCAACAAGAATATGACTGGCCCTTACCATTTCCGGATGATTGAAGTGGATGCGGTTGTCTTCGAAAAACTGGGTCACTTCCTCAGGAGTGACCGTTGTTTCTGTAACGGCGCACAGATAGAGGATGTATTCCAGTTCCAGCATTTCAATAAATGTTTCCTCCGTCATTTTCCGCTCATCAAGGTAGTAGAGAAAATAGGTTTCTCCACCCAGCTGATGCACCATCTCAGCTATAGTTTGTGCCAGGTAGAGTTCAAATTCCTGTGGATTGACAGTTATTCCCAACTCATTTTGCTTCTGCCTGACCAATTCTCTAAAAATCATCTGGCGCATGACAAAGACGCCGACTTCCTGTTCCATGGTCTCAATATACTCAGAACGAGTAATCTTGCGGTCATTGATTATGGCCACAATCTCATCGTCGGTTATATCAGCCGCGAAAACCGGAATGCTGGTCATTAATAATAGTGTCAAAATCAATGCAATGGGCAGCTTGTGTAGTTTCAAAGAATCATCTTCCTCTCTCTCACCTATTTGAATTCGTTAGTAAATTATTCGTGATCAGCTCTCGAAAACCTGCCAGTAGGTAAGATATTTTTGAATCCACCAGGCCGATCAGATATAATGGACCTGGAGGGATAGGAATGTACAGCAAGGGAGACATCTTGCGCTTGCGAAAGAAACACCCCTGCGGCAGTGATCAGTGGGAAGTGCTGAAGGCAGGCGTCGACATGCGGCTGAAATGTATGACCTGCCAGCGGGTGATACTCATTCCCAGGGTAAAACTGGAGAAGCAGGTGAAAGAGGTTATAGGCCCTGCAGCGGGCGCCGGCAGTGATCCAGAGAATTGAACTGCACCCTTGTTCCCGGATCGCATATACTACTATGTGATCGGTAAAGAAAGGGGATATCAGTTATGGCGCGGATTCGCAAATTCTTTGCAGGGGGCTGCACTCCCAGAGGGTTCTGTTCGCTTTTTGATTACATAGTCGGGGAACAGGCCCGCCGCATCTATATTCTCAAAGGTGGCCCCGGTACGGGTAAATCAACGTTGATGGCGGGGATTGCTGCTGAGGCCTTGGCTTTGGGTTATGATGTGGAACAGTTTCACTGTGCCTCAGACATTGATTCCTTGGACGGGATTGCCATTCCTGCGCTAAAATCGGCAGTGGTGGACGGCACAGCTCCCCACATCATCGACCCCAGGTACCCCGGCTGTGTGGAAAGGGTAGTCAACCTCGGCCAGTTTTGGGATCTCCAAAAAATCAGTGCCCACAGGGATGAGATTGTGGAATTGACGGATGAAAACAGGGACTGCTACCAAAGGGTTTACCGCTATTTGCGGGCAGCCAAGGAACTTCATGACGACACCTATGCACTCAACAGCACCTGTGCGGATCCAAACAAGATCAATGAGGTAACAGAGAAACTGATCGGCGAAATATTCGGGCAAAGCATCCCCGGACGCATGGGAAGGCAGCGGAAGCTGTTTGCCTCCGCGTATACTCCGCAGGGGCAGGTGAATGAACTGCGCAGCATCATGGAAGGTTTCCAATTTCAATACATTATCAAGGGTGATCCAGGGAGCGGCAGGGACATTGTTTTGGAAAGAATTGCAAACTATGCCCTGGCCAAGGGCTATGATCTGGAAGCGTATCTTTGCCCTCTCAACCCGGAACGCATAGATCATCTGGCGCTGCCGCAATTGAGCGTGGCTTTGGTCTCTTCCTACCCGCCCCATATTTACGAGCACAACGGCGCCAATGTAGTCAATCTCAATGACAGCCTGGATCAAGCGAAACGAAGCAAGGAACATTATACTTTGCATAAGAACTTCGTTTTCTTCGACGAGCTGATCAATCTAGCTTTAAAGCAGCTGCGGAGAGCAAAAGCGATTCATGATAATCTGGAACAGAAATATATACCAGCTATGGATTACAGCAGGCTGGAACAGGTTAAACAGGAAATCTTCGGCGATCTTTTGACAGTCCCATGCTGACAGCTGTATAGAGATTATCAGGAGAGGTTGGTTATATCCATGGAAATCGGAATTGTGGGTTTGGCAAATGTGGGCAAGTCAACCTTGTTCAACGCCTTGACTCAGGCTGATGTCCCCGCTTTAAACTACCCGTTTTGCACGATTGAACCAAATGTTGGCGTTGCCATGATCCCGGATCCGCGTCTTTTGACAGTGGCAGAAGTGGTAAAGCCGGAAAAAGTAACCGGGTCAGTGATCAAGTTTGTGGATATCGCCGGCCTGGTAAGGGGCGCAAGCAAAGGTGAAGGTTTGGGTAATCAGTTTTTGGCCCAGATTCGCGAAGTCGATGCCATTATCCATCTGATCAGGGCTTTTAGTGACCCCAATGTCAGTTCTGTCGAAGGGGATATTGATCCTGTGCGGGATCTGGAAATTGTCGAAACAGAACTGATGCTGGCCGATTTGCAGACACTGGAAAACCGGATGGAAAAGGTAAGCCGGATGCTGAAAACCGGCGACAAAAAATACCGGGAACAGCTATCGGCATTGGAAGAAGCCCATCGATGCCTTAACGAAGGCAGAATTGGCGCTCTCGATCCGGAAAAACTCCCTCCTGATCTGCGCCTTTTATCTACCAAACCGGTGGTTTATGTGCTGAATGTGGACGAGGATCAGCTGAGCGATCAGGGGGCCATAGCATCATTGGAAGCGGTTCAGGCCAAGGCTGCCGCGAGAAACAGTGAAGTTATCATACTTTGTGCTGCTGTGGAGGGGGAGCTTGCCCAACTTGATCCCGATGAAGCCCAGGAGTACCTCCAGGAGTTTGGGTTGGACGAGCCGGGATTGTCCCGGATTATCAAGGCCGGATACCGTCTGCTGGATTTGGTTACCTTCTATACAATCAAAGGAGTTGAGACTCGGTCCTGGTTGGTTCCTCGTGGAACATTGGCACCTAAAGCCGCAGGCAAAGTCCATTCTGATCTGGAACGGGGATTTATCAAGGCAGAAGTTGTGGCTGCGGACAAGCTGATTGCCAGCGGTTCGTTTGCCAAAGCGAAGGAACAGGGTGCCGTGCGGCTGGAAGGAAAGGAATATGAAGTCCAGGATGGCGATGTCATCTTGTTCCGTTTCAATGTTTGACTTATCTAAATTCGTAGTGGTATAATAAGGCATGCCCTGCCCCGGGTGAAATTCGGGGCCGTTAGTCCAAAGGGAGGAGGTGAGCCGACGGTGCGTGCCTATGAACTGATGCTGCTGCTTAACCCAGAACTTGAAGAAGAAGCAGTTGAGGCTTTGATCGAAAAAACAACAGAGATCATCAAAGTACGAAACGGTGAAATCGAAAACATTGACCAGTGGGGTAAGCGCAAACTCGCCTATGAGGTACAGGATCACACCGAAGGCTTCTATGTGGTAATCCGCTTCAAAGCAGATAACGAAGCGACTACTGAAGTCGATCGTGTGCTGAAGATTACCGAGGAAGTTCTTCGTTTTCTGCTCGTTCGTAGAGAAAAAGAATGAGCAAAGGAGTGAACACCAATGTTGAATCGGATAATCCTTATTGGGCGGCTGGTAGCGGATCCTCAGCTGCGCTACACTCAAAGCGGGGTTGCGGTTACATCTTTTACTATCGCAGTCGATCGTTCCTTTAGTTCACAAAACGGCGAACGGGAAACGGATTTCATTGACATAGTCACCTGGCGGAAACTGGCGGAGACATGTGCGAACCATCTCAACAAAGGCCGTTTGGTTGCAGTCGAAGGAAGGCTGCAGATCCGTTCCTACGACGATCGGGACGGTATCCGCCGCAAGGCTGCGGAAGTAGTGGCTGATCAGGTGCAGTTCCTCGATTGGCCCAGCCGTAAACCGGAAGAATCAGCTGACCTGCCCGAATCAGGATTTGACGATGTTCCATTCTAACAAACAGATTTGGAGGCTGGTTAAATGGTCAAAGAAAAAGGCCGCAGAGGCAGGAAGAAGGTATGTGCCTTTTGCGTTGATAAGATTGCGCAGGTCGATTACAAGGATGTCGGCCGGTTGCGGAGATATGTGACGGAACGGGGGAAGATTATTCCTCGGCGCATCTCAGGAAACTGCGCAATTCATCAGCGGCAGTTGACAAGCGCAATTAAACGTGCTCGCCAAATGGCACTGATGCCATATACAGTGGAGTAAAAGCGGAGCAGCTCAGCTGCTCCTTTTTTACCGTGAATAGATGCGGAAGGACTATATCTTTAGATGCAGAAGTACAGTATGAGTTAGATTTGGCAGGGCGGTGAAAGCTCGTTGAAAACGCGTACAGTGACTGAAGGGGCGATGTCGGCTGTCATCATTGTCATATTGAGTTGTTTCAACTTCTCATTTGGCTTTGTAGGCCCTTTGATTCCAATACCGCTGGCTATGATTGTCCATCGCCATGGATTGAGAGCAGGTATAGCAGTTTCGTTTGTCTCAGCGGCAGTTACCTCTCTACTCTTGGCTTCGCCAATCATCGGCCTTGACTTAATGATTATCGGTTTTTTGGGTATAGCTGTAGGGTTGGCTGCCAGGGAAGGGTTCCGTTTCACGTACATTTTCATCATCGGAATAGGGGCCGCAGTTTTGGCGTCAGTTTTGCGGCTGTTTACGTTTTCACTGATAGCAGGCTATAGCTTTTTGGATGAAATTGCAGTATTATGGGAAAAGGTTGGCCAGCAAATGCTTGAGTTTTGGCAGGCCCGGGATCTGCCTCCAGAGCTGATTGACCAGTACACAGATCTTGTAACCAGCATGCCCCAGTTCTTCCAGATGCTGCTGCCTGTCTTCATCTTGGCCAATGGTATCTTTCAAACAATCATTTGCCTGTTTGGATTGGGCATTTCATATAAACGCCTGGGCATGTCGTTTCCACCGATACCCCGGTTTATTCACTGGAAACTGCCTTGGTACTTCGTGTGGGGTTTCATCCTCAGCAAAGCAGCGGCAATCATCCTTGCTTATTTTCCGCATCAAAGCATCAAGATCATCTTCTTGAACCTGGATGTGTTCTTTTCCGGAGCATTCTTTGTTCAAGGCACGGCGATTGCGTGGTTTTACATGGTAAAGGCAGGCGTAAGCAAACCAGTGAGGCTGCTGGTTACCGCAATCGCCCTGCTGACCGGGAATGCCCTGATTTATTATATCCTCACCATGCTGGGCGTTTTGGACACCTGGTTTGATATCCGCAAATTGAATAAGGCAGACAAGGGGGGGCTTTAAGCATGGAGGTAATTCTTCAAAAAGATGTAAAGGGTTTGGGCAAAAAGGGAGAAGTTGTCACGGTAGCAGACGGTTATGGCCGCAATTTTTTGCTGCCCCGAGGTTTGGCAGTTCTAGCCACTGCGGGCAACATCAAGCAGGCAGACTTGGAGAAGGAAGCGCAGAAACAAAAACGGGAGCGGGAGCTGAAAGAGGCGCAAGAGGTTGCCGCAAGGATTCAAGGCCAAAAACTGCAGATTGCCACCAAAGTAGGGGAATCAGGCAAGCTGTTTGGTTCCATCACCAGCCAGGAAATTGCCGACAGGCTGAAACGTCAATATAAGGTTGAAATTGACAAGAGGAAAATCGACCTGGAAGAGCCAATCAAGAGCGTAGGCAAGCATCCGATCAAAATCAAGCTTCATCCCAAGGTGCAAGTCGAGATTATTGTTCAAGTAACAGAAGGTTAAGGAGATAAGCATGTTTGGGAAATCGAAAAACAAAAGCCTCGATCGGCTCGGTGCCGATCGACGCAGCATCAATCACAAAATATCGGTCCTGTTTGAGCTGTTAAGCGAACTGCACGGTTCGGAACAGCTGGTTCTGAAAGCAGGCAAGCTGGACGCTCTGCAATTGATGGATTCCGGCCAGGTTACGGAACGCCTGACAGCCTTGGAAAGACTTGTTTATGAAGATCCTACCATCGATCAAGACTATGCAGAAGCGGATCTTGATGAGGTGATCAAAGAGCTGGAAGATAATATAGCTCACATGATTGCCAAACACACAGTCGAAAGGGAATTGGAAGCCAAGGTTGCCGAATTGATGCAGCAGCGCCATCAGGAGTACCTGCAGGAAATACAGGCAGAAGTGCTCAAACAGGAATTGGGAGCAGACAACGCCCAAACATTAAAGAAATATGCCCAGCTGGAAATGCTGGAACAAAAACAGCTTGCAGCTTCGGCACTGGATCTGATGCGCCCGGCGAAGCTGTCGCAGATCGTGGGGCAGCGCAGCGCCCTTAACGCACTGGTGACAAAGCTCAGTTCACCATTTCCACAGCATATTATCATCTACGGCCCACCGGGAGTAGGCAAAACAACCGCAGCCCGCCTGGCTTTGGATTATGCGAAAACCCGGCCCTACACACCGTTTGCCGAGGACGGGCCGTTTGTCGAAGTGGATGGCTCTACTCTGCGCTGGGACCCGCGGGAAATAACGAACCCTCTGTTAGGTTCGGTACACGACCCGATCTACCAGGGCGCCAGGCGCGATTTGGCAGATGGGGCCATCCCTGAGCCAAAACTGGGCTTGGTGACCAAAGCTCACGGCGGGGTGCTGTTCATAGATGAAATCGGTGAACTGGATCCATTGCTTCAAAACAAGCTGTTGAAAGTACTAGAGGATAAGCGGGTCACATTCGAATCAGCATATTTTGATCCCGATGACCCACGGGTACCGAAATGGATTAAGAAACTGTTTGCGGAGGGAGCCCCTGCCGATTTTATCCTGATCGGGGCCACTACCAAAGATCCCTGTGAGATCAACCCGGCACTGAGGTCTCGCTGTGCTGAGATCTTTTTTGATCCGCTATCGGATAAAGACATCGAGTTGATTGTAGGCTCAACAGCGGAGCGGCTGGGGATCAATCTCGATCCCAAGCTGTGCAGCCTGATTGCGGAATACACGATTGAAGGCAGGCAAGCCGTGCGGCTGCTTGCTGACGCCTACAGCGCAGCCCTCTTTCGGCACTGCGAAAAAAATGCAGATCAAACCGATCTCAAGATCACCAAAGCCGATCTGCTGTCGGTGATTCAGGCAGCCAGGTTGACACCGACGAACTACACCAAGGCATCAAAGAAGCCGGAAATCGGCCAAGTTTTTGGGCTTGGTGTATTGGGATTTTTGGGTTCAGTCATTGAAATTGAAGCATCTGCTTTTCCCGCTGCCCAAAAAGGCAAAGGGGTGGTCCGGTTCAATGACACCGCCGGAAGTATGGCTAAAGACAGTGTTTTCAATGCCGCGTCCGTGTTCAGGATTTTGACCGGCGAAGAACTAAGCGACTACGATATCCACGTCAATGTGGTCGGCGGTGGGAATATTGACGGGCCTTCAGCCGGGGTGGCGGTTTTATTGGCAATCTATTCTGCCGTCAAACAAGTGCCTGTTCCTCAAGACATAGCCATAACCGGTGAGATTTCTATCCGCGGCAAAATCAAGCCGGTTGGCGGAATTCCGGAGAAGATTTACGGTGCCAAAAGAGCAGGCATCCGCCGGGTTTATATTCCCAAAGCAAATCTGGACAATATTGCAAACCGTGATTATGGCCTGGATATTATTGGTGTGTCCCATGTCAATGAACTGATGGTTCAAATGTTTTTGGATCCCCGGCGGGAAGCGAGGTAGGATAAATGGAGCTGTTGGGAGTGATCGGTAACCCCATTGCCCACTCTCTGTCCCCGGTAATGCATAATGCGGCCTTGGCGGCAACCGGCAGGCAAGGCGTCTACCTGCCCTTTTTGGTGGAACATGCAGAACTGGCCCAGGCCGTTTACGGAGCCCGGGCTTTGGGCTTTACAGGCCTCAATGTTACAATACCCTTTAAGGAGCACGTTTTACCGTATCTTACAGAACTGACACCCGAAGCGCGCAGAATCCAGTCGGTAAATACAATTGCTTTTATTGATGATCGGATTGTGGGGCACACCACCGATGGGATTGGCTTCACAGCAGCGGCAAAATCCGAGCTGGATTTTGATTTTTCCCGAAAGGCTGTCCTGGTCATTGGAGCCGGCGGCGCCGCCCGGGCGATTACTGCCGAGCTGTTGGCGCGCCAATGCCGGGTATACATCACAAACCGGACCTATCAGCGGGCGGAAGCCTTCCGCGAGCTTGCGGGCAGCGCAAGACTTCAGCTGACAGCCGTTCCCATGCACCCGGAGGCTCTGCAGCCAATTATGGGGCAGGTGGATGTAGTAATCAATACAACCTCCGTAGGCATGGCCAAACCGTCTGCCCAGAATCCCGGCCGGGAGAGCCGTGCCGATGTACCAATACCGGCGGAGCTTTTGCTGCCGCAGCATTTAGTGATTGACATCATCTATAATCCCAAGCAGACCTTGTTTTTACGCCTTGCACAGGAAAAAGGCTGCCGCACCCAAAATGGTGTGGGCATGCTGGTCTGGCAGGCGGTGAAAGCGTGGGAGTTCTGGTGGGGGATCGCTCCACCGGTGGAGCCGATGTACCAAGCAATAGAAGCCTCACTGTCATAGGCGGATGTGCCTGCAGACAGTGAGGCTTTTTCATGTGCCGCAAACTCTCAATGCCGGTTTAGCCCGCTATGCCAGCTGCTCTGCCCCTTCGCTGGCGTTGAAAACAAAGATTCTCGGCTGAAGGCCTGTCTGGCGGGGATAGTGTTCCGATACCACATCTTTCAGCTGATCGATATACTCGTTTGATATCAAAGTCACGGTACACCCGCCGAAACCAGCACCGGTCATCCGTGAGCCGTAGGTTCCCGGGACACTTTGAGCCAATTCAACCAGAAGATCCAGTTCCCCGCAGCTGACCTCATAGTCGTCCCTAAGGCTGGCATGGGATTGGTTCATCAGCTGCCCAAACTCTTGGAGATTTCCTGCAGCAAGGTGTTTTGCCGCATCGAGCACCCGTTGGTTTTCCGTAATCACATGCCGTGCCCGTTTGCGTAAATCAGAGGGCAGTTTTTCAACCAAGTCCAGGTTGGCAGTGTTTACGTCGCGCAGAGCCCGGACATGGGGCAAATCCTGTTTCAGCTGTTCTACAGCGGCTTCGCACTGGCTGCGCCTGAGGTTGTACTCGGAACTGACCAGGCCTCTTTTTACTGCGCTGTCAATTACCACAATAGCGGCGTTGTTTGCTGCAAAAGGCACCGGCACCAATTCATACTCTAGTGAGCGGCAATCCAGGAACAAGACATGCCCTTTTTTACCCAGCATGGAAATGAACTGATCCATGATGCCGCAGTTGACACCCACGAATTCGTTTTCCGCACGCTGAGCCAGTTTAACCAAGGCAACTGCATCCGTGTCCAAGCCGTGGAGATTGCGGATCAGCAAAGCTGTGCCTACTTCCAGGGCGGCGGAAGAAGATAACCCTGCTCCTTGAGGGACATTGCCCGTCAGGACAATATTCATGCCCTTAAGCGCGGTAAACTCCAGGAACATGGCGCACACGCCCCGGATATAGTTGCTCCACGAGGCTGTCGTGCTGCGCTTGAGATCCTGAAGCGAAAACTGTACACCGCTCTGAAAATCCAAAGAATAGAGGTGCACTTCCTGATCGGTTCTAAGTGACCCCGCAAGCATAATTTGGGCATCGATGGCCATGGGCAGCACAAATCCATCGTTGTAATCGGTATGTTCACCGATCAAATTCACCCGCCCCGGCGCCCTTGCCACGATCGGCTCACCGGCTCCGGGAAACTGGCGGTGAAAGGCTGACACTATTTTTTGGACGTTCATTTTTTCGCACCTCGCAATCGTTCTGCCTGTTCTTCAGGGCTCATATCGGTAATGAAGGTACCTGCACCGGATTCGACCCCGGCAAGGTATTTCAGCTTGGTTCCGGTGCGGTTGAACGGATAAAACTCGAAATGGAAATGATACTCAGGGTAATCGCCCTTGGTTGGCCTTTGATGCAGGGCCATAATGTAGGGCAGGGAAAAGCCGAACAGCTGATCATAACGGGTTATCAGCGCTTTGAGGATTGCTGCCAGATCAGCCCTTTCCTCTTCAGCCAAATCCGCAAGGGAGCCAATATGGCGTTTGGCTATCACGTGCACTTCATATGGAAAACGGGCGTAGAAAGGCACCAAGGCCGTGAAGGATGCGTTGTCGCAGACAATCCTCACCTGGTCCAAATGTTCCCGTTTGAGAATATCGCAGTAGAGGCACGTGCCGTTCTCGGCATAATGCTGCTTAGCGGCTGCGAGCTCTTGCTTTGGTATCGGAGGGATAAACGGGAGCGCATAAATCTGGCCGTGGGGGTGGTGCAGGGTGACACCTACAGCTTCGCCCCGGTTTTCAAAAATATAGACATACTCAATATCCGGTTTGGATCCCAGTTCCCGGTAGCGATCAGTCCAGACCTGGATCAAGTTATGAATGTGCTCCACTGTTGCTTCCCCCAAGGTAAGGTAGTGATCGGGAGAATAGCAGATTACTTCGCAAAATCCCTCTGCCGGTAAAACCGGGTATAAATCCGAAGACTCCACGTCCGGCTGCGGCGGTGGTGTCTTCAAGGACGGGAATTTGTTTTCAAATACGACAATCTCATAGTCTTCCGCAGGGATCTCCGTTGGGAACGCACCGGGTTTGGTCGGGCAAAGGGGGCAGAACTCCTTTGGAGGTTTAAAAGTCCGGTGCTGGCGGTGGGTGGCAACAATCACCCATTGCATCAGCTGAGGGTTCCAGCGCAATTCCGACATCGTTTATTTCTCCTTTTTCTTGGTAAATGTATAAAAGATAATGTAGCGTCCGTCATCTTTTTTCGTGACAGTCTTTTTCATTTTTGTGCTTTTCATATCTATGGACCGGCCTCCTCACACAACACGGCTCTTGGCTGCCCCAGCCTGAGATCAGCCCGTGATATTTTTAGCTTTCTTCTACATATTATTAAATGGTTCCTTCAAGAAAATGCCAAAAACTGACAGGAGCAGAGCCGGTTGAATCAGAATAATGCTAAAGGTACATGAACAGCAGGCATGAAAACAGTAATGCCATAGGGAGGATAATCAATGTCAAAACTGCGTGTAGGGGTTATATTCGGCGGCCGATCCGGAGAACATGAGGTCTCGTTGATGTCCGCAAAATCCGTGATTTCCGCCCTCGATCCCCAAAAATATGAGGTCATACCTCTCGCCATTGATAAGAAAGGCAAATGGCTGCTGCCCAAAGATGCGGCTAAAATGCTCGATTCCACAGTGGCGCCAAAGCTGTCCGTTGATAATCCCATCATGGAGTCGGAGCAGCTGCCGTTGGTTCCCGATCCTGATGCCAAGACGCCGTTTTTAGATGTGATTTTTCCTGTCCTGCACGGCCCCCATGGTGAAGACGGGACGGTTCAGGGGCTGTTGGAACTGGCCAATATTGCCTATGTGGGCGCCGGTGTTTTAGGGTCTGCCGTATCCATGGATAAGGCGATGATGCGGTCGGTTTTTGCCCAGGCGGGGCTCCCTGTGGTGAAATGGGAGACAATTGCCCGCAAACACTGGGAACGGGATCCCAGCCCTATTATTTCCCGGATCGAAGGGGAAATTGGCTACCCGTGTTTTGTCAAACCGGCCAATCTCGGATCCAGTGTGGGGATCTCCAAAGCCCCCAGCCGCGAGCAGCTGGTTGAAGCTGTCAATTTGGCCTGTGAATTCGACCGCCGGGTGGTTGTGGAAGAGGCACTGAACAAGCCCCGGGAAATTGAGTGCAGTGTATTGGGCAATGATGATCCGATTGTTTCGGTCCCGGGGGAGATTATTCCGGCCAACGAGTTTTACGACTATGAAGCCAAGTATATCAGCGAAGAATCCCAGCTGATTATCCCGGCAGAGGTTTCTCCCGAGCAGAGGCAGCTGTTGGAAGAGTATTCCATCAGGGCTTTCAAGGCGGTGGATTGTGCTGGAATGGCCCGGGTGGACTTTTTTATCACCGAGGATCAAGAAGTGATCGTCAATGAGATCAATACCATTCCCGGTTTCACAAAGATCTCCATGTATCCAAAACTGTGGGAGGTTTCAGGGATTGGCTACGGGGAGCTTTTGGATCGCCTGATTGAGCTTGCCTTGGAACGCCACGAAGACCGGAAAAACAGGCGCATTTCCCTCAAACCTTGACCGACCAGTTATAGATCGGGTAGAGGATGTTCCAGAGCCGGTAGTGCCACGGCCGGTAAACCAAATCAAACTCGCCCAGATAAGTATAGGGTTCCACTGGAAAACTAAACAGACGAGGGCTCGAACTCGTCTGTTTGGTTGTTAGCAGAGTATCAATGATTTCATAGACCACGCAACCGGCTTTGGCCGCCCATTCCATGATTGCCAGATGCAGAAAGGATTCCGGGTATAAACCCAGGTGGCGCTGGCGGTAGACACTGTAAAGGCTGTAGCAGGTGCTGCCAAAAGTTATCAATAGACTGGCACCGATCACATAGTTCTTTTGTTTTACCAAGAACAGATAGATGCCGAATTCCTGCAGCAAATCCCACATCCGTTGGTAATAACTGAAGCTGCGGACCTTGATATCCGTCAGCTCACTATACTCCAACAGCAGCGCATAGAAGATCTTCAGCTTTTCCCTGGACTGGCTCCATTCTACACTCAGTCTGTTCATTCTGCCCATGTTTTTGATCAGAGCACTGTGGGATCTGTTTTGATATGGCAGATGAATCCGGTAAACTTCAGTCAGCTGGAGGCTTCTGTGGGGGTGAATCTGATCCACCTGTTTGAAACCCCGCTTGAGCAATTGGTTATGAGCCCTGCCAGCCAGCCTGGGCAGGGCAGGGTCGATTTTAAGGAAAACAGCATTGACCAATTGGGCAACCGCAGCAGTTTTCTCCAGCAGAAAGCCAAGCAAATGCTCATTGTCGAAGTGCATTACGGGACCCCGGGGAGCATAGACCAGGGAGCAGTCGTTGAACAATCGATGGCTGAGCAAGGTCACAGCGGCAGCGGTGCGCACCCCTTCATACACGATCAATCTGAACGGCTGCCACCCAAAGCTTTTTTTCAGCTCTCCCCAGGGGTAGGATTGAAAAAGGTGGCCGTAAGGATGGTTGAGGATGTAACTGTCGTAGCTGTGATCACGCTGCTCCAGAAGCCTGCATGTATACATTCTACCACCTCCTCTGCATATTTTATGCAACAGGAATTGCGCAGGCTAATGTGGTATTAGTATGCAGGAGGATTCACCATGCAAATCCACAACCTGACGAAGTATTATGCTGATCAGCTGGTGTTTGCCGGTGTTTCAGCAACAATCAGCCCAGGTGACCATATAGGCCTGGTGGGAGCCAACGGGGTGGGAAAGACCACTCTGCTCAGGATCCTGACTGGTGAAGTACTCCTCGATCACGGTGATATTCTCAAACCGCCGAATTACCGCATTGGTTACCTGCAGCAGCTCTTGCCGGATGGGGTTCTGACTTTGGAACAGTATTTGTCCCAGCCCTTTGCTGGGCTGATGGAAGTGGAGAGGCAGATGCGGCAGTTAGAGCGGGAGCTGGCAAAAAGCAGCGCAGATCAAGCCTCTGTTCAGCTCGATGCTGCCATGCGGCAGTATGCCGATCTGCAGCAGCGTTGGGAAATGGAAGGCGGCTATACATACCACGCCCGGATCAACAGTGTGGTTTTAGGGTTGGGCCTGGCCCTTGTAGATTTGGCCAAGCCGCTGACGGCGTTGAGTGGAGGCCAGAGAGTCAGGGCGCAGCTTGCCCGGCTGTTGTTGGAAGAACCGGATCTGCTGCTCTTGGACGAACCTTCGAATCATCTGGATTTGGAGGCGTTGGAATGGCTGGAGGATTTCCTGCAAAAATACCCAAAGGCAATCATCGTGGTCTCGCATGACCGCTATTTTCTGGATAGGTTTGCCACCAAGATTTGGGAATTGGCTGATCACCGCCTGTATGAGTTCAAAGGCAGCTTTTCCGCTTATCAAACCCAGCGGGAACAGCGGCTGTCCCAAGCCCGCATACAGGCCCGGAAGCAGCAGGAGGAAATCGCCCGGATTGAGGAGTTTGTTAGGAGATTTGGTGCCGGGACCAGGGCTGCGCAGGCCAAAAGCCGGGCCAGAAAGCTTGAGAAACTGAAGCCAATTACCGTGGGCCCCGAGCCGGAAACCATGGAATTCCAGTTCAAACCGAGGCGGGCAAGCGGTATCAAAGTGGTGGAATTCGACGATGTCACGAAGGCCTACGATCGGGTAGTACTGGATCATGTCAGCGGGGCCATCAGGCACGGCGACAGGATCGCCTTGCTTGGAGCCAATGGTTCCGGCAAATCAACCTTGTTAAAGATCCTGGCCGGGCGCCTTGACTGTACCGGTGAGATCAAATGGGGTGTCAATGTCGATGTGGGGTATTTTGGCCAGGAACTGGAATTTGAACATAACCAGAGTGTCCTTCATGAGCTGTACTTGACATACGACCTGGATTACGGACAGCTGCGCAGTGTTTTGGCACGATTCTTGTTTAGAGGAGAACAGGTTTTTCAACCTGTAAACGTGCTGAGCGGAGGCGAGCGCAACAGGCTTTTGCTCGCCAAACTGTTCCTTGCCGCACCAAACTTCTTGCTCTTGGATGAACCCACCAACCACCTGGATATCTATGCACGCACAGCAGTGGCCCAAGCCCTCGGTGGATATACCGGAACCATGCTTTTCGTCACTCATGATCGTTATTTGGTTGATTTGTTGGCCACTAAGATCTGGATCCTGGACGGAGGCCGGATTACTGAGTTTGCAGGTAATTACTCCCAGTATCGGGAATACTTAAAGGCCCGGCAGGATCAGGTGCAAAGACAGGAACAAAAAGCAAAGCAACCGGCGGCTGGGGCAAAAAGCAAACCTCGCCAAACGGGAACCGGCTTTAAGCGGCAACAGCAGCAGCTGGAAATGGAGATTATCAGCTGTGAGGAGAAAAAAGCCGAGTTGGAAGAGCTTTTGTCCCGGCCGGAGCTCTATCAGGATCCGGAGAAGATAAAACAGACTAATCAAGAATACCATGCATTGATGGCAAAGCTTGAAGCTTGTTATCAACAATGGGAAAAGCTTATAGACGCAATTCAGGCGAAGGATGATGGGTAATGTCGTCACGTTCAGATAATCTTATAATCAAAGGCCTGGAAAAACTGCCGCTGCAAGTTCCGGTCGAGCTGTTGATCGCTCAAAAGGCCCTGGGCATCACCGCGGTGATGGTCTGGATTAACATGGCCATGTTTGAACAGCAGCATCAGCCTGTAAACGCTGCCTTAATCAGTGAAGCAATGAATATCAGCGAGGCGGAAGTCAGCAAAGCCTTGGCTTGTTTGGCGGATCATGGATGGATTGTTGACGACGGGAGCGAGGTTAGACTCTGCATTCCCGATCTGACGCCTGTGGATCCGGATGTGGAATTATTGGACCCACTGCAAAAAGGATTTGAATGGCTGATCAACTTTTGGACAAACAGAGTGGGAGTCCCCACTCCGGAGGAAATGCAGCGGTTGATGTTCTGGGTGGAAAAACAAGGGTTGTCCCATGAGGTGATTGCCGTGGCTATCGAAGAAATGCGCAGTTCGATCGGCAACCCCCACATTGGGTACCTGGAAGGAATATTAAGGCATTGGCTCATGGAAGGAGTCACAACCTACCAACAGCTGCTGGACAAGCCCTATTTGGCCAAAGTATTGAACCAAGCCCAAACCCAGTCAAGCATCCATCCTGAGTCAGAGCGAAAGTGGAAGGAGTTATTCCCCGATGAGTTCGATTCCTAAATCATTGTCAACACTGCCGGTGGACATTGAGGCTGAAAAGCGGGTATTGGGCATTTTAATCAAGTATCCGCAAGAAATTGATAATGTTGTGGAAAGGCTGCGCCCTGAGCATTTCTACTATCCTGAGCACCGCAAGATTTATGAGACGGTGTGGAGCCTTTATACAGAATCGGGCCGCATTTCTTATACCCAGATCTACAATCAGCTGCGGAAAACCAAGGCAATCGCCAATCCTGCGGAAGTATTGATGGGGCTGACTGAGTCGATCGTAGCCATCAGCGAGCTGGAGCCCAGCGTGGATGTGATGCGGTTAAAAGCCGGCTTAAGACGGATTCTGGAAGCAGCCTGGGAAGTCGAAAACCTGGTGATCAACGAAGAAGGGCAGGATCTGGCTGAGATTCAAGCCCTGGCGCAGGAGCTGATTTTTGCCGCGACCGAAACACATCTTGATAGTGCTTCGGATGTCAAATCTCTGCTGGAAGTGCTCAGCAAATGCTATATTAGATTAATGGAAAGGCGTCAAGGCCTGGAAGGGGCTCATGGTTTGACTGTACAGTTCCCTTGTGTTGATGCCATGACTACCGGGTTTAAGAAAAAGGATTTGATCATTCTGGCGGCCCGGCCCAGCATGGGGAAAACCGCATTCGCATTGAATATGGTTGTCAACGTGGCCAAGCGCAGCGTTCCTGTTTTGATATTCAGCCTGGAGATGGATGATGAACAGATTGGCGATCGGATTGTCTTGTCCGAGTTTTTCCCTTACAAAGAAAAGGGCGATTTCGAGATCACTGCCTTGGAGTACCAAACGCGCCTCAGCGATGAACAGATGGCCAGAGCCCAAAGTGTGTTCGATGATCTATACAGGCTGCCCATTACCATTGTGGACAGAAGAGGGTTGACTGTTACGGAAATCAGAGCCTTGGCCCGGAAGGTGAAAGCCAGCCAGCCGGATCTGGGCTTGATAGTCATTGATTATCTGCAGCTGATTAAACCGCCGAGCCACAGCGCAGGCCGGAACTGGGCACTGGTTGTCGGTGAAATGGTGCGGGAACTGCGGGATTTAGCCGGTGAACTGGATGTGCCGATCATTCTTATCTCGCAGCTGAATCGGGGGGTTGAAAGCCGGACCGACAAACACCCCTTAATGTCAGACCTGAGGGATTCAGGGAATATCGAGGAATTTGCCGATGTGGTCATGTTCCTGTACCGCCATGACTACTACTACCCGGAACAGGCTGAATCCGAGGGCACTGAAGGAGAAGTGGAAGTCATTTTTGCCAAGCAAAGGAAAGGGCCCACCGGGACGGTGAAGCTGAGGTTTATCAAGGAATACACGCGGTTTATCGATGAGTATACAGAGGGGCAGTGAGATCGATGGGGTTGTTTGAGGAGCTGGAGCGGGTAAGGCTGAAGTTTATCGCCGTATGTGAACAGCTCTTGGCCAAAGGCCTGATTAGCGAGGGCCAATTCGAGCAGATTCTTGTCTTGCTGGATAACCTGGATGAATATGAACAACAATACATTAATCAGAAACTGAACGAACTGACCAACGGCAAACTGGATTTGCTGTTTTGGGAGCAAGATTCTATTTAGCCCCAAGCCCGTCTGGAAGGAAGTTTAGCTGTGGATTACAACGAATTGGTCAGCCCGCGGGCGGTAAAAGCCCTGATGCAGCAATACCAAATCCGCTTCAAAAAGCGTTTTGGCCAGAACTTTCTCGTGGATCGGAACATCCTCCGGAAAATCGTGGCCAGTGCCGGGCTGCAGCCGGGTCAGTTTGCGCTGGAAATTGGAACCGGGCTGGGGACACTGACATATGCCCTGGCTCACGCATGCCGGCAGGTGGTCACCATTGAGATCGATCCTGATTTGGTGGCTGTGTTCCGGGAAAACCTGAATCTGCCCAATGTCCATCTGGTTTTTGGCGACGCTCTTAAGCTTGACTGGGAAAAGCTCCTCAGAGATCAGGGCTGGAAGGGGGAGCGGGTGAGCCTGGTGGCAAACCTGCCTTATTATCTCACCTCACCTTTGATTATCAAAGCCCTTGAGGGGGATCTGGCTTTTGATCCGATTGTTGTGATGGTCCAAAAAGAAGTAGCTCAGCGGATTCAGGCTGCACCCGGCACCAAGGACTACGGCCTGCTCACTCTGGCTGTCCGGTACCATGCTGACGTGGAAACAATCGCGAAAGTCCCCAAGACGGTGTTTGTGCCCCCTCCCGATGTGGAATCGGCGATCATCAAATTGAGCCCCCGCCCGCCGTGTGTGCAGGTAGATCGGGAAGCCCTGTTTGCAGTGATCCGCGCTGCCTTTTCGCAGCGGCGGAAGACGTTGAAAAACACACTTCAAGGCCTCTGCCAGGACTGGGGTGTCACGGATCAGCAATTTGGCCAGATCTTGGAAGAACTGAACCTGCCCCTCAAAGTCCGAGGAGAATCACTTTCGCTTGAACAGTTTGGCGAGCTGACGCAGAAACTGCGGGCCTCCAAAGAGTAGTGCTTTCCTATTTTGTGCAGGGTAAGCACTACTTTTTTCAAGCTTCATAAACTGTATATCAGGCGGAGGTGTCCACATGAAAAAGGTTGGCGTGGGTGATATGGCCACCCGGCGTTCTTACGGCCAAGACATAGTGTTTTATGTGCGGCGTATTCTCGGCACCGATCCGCCTGTGGCCCAGTTGATCGGTGTCAATGTCCGTTTGTTCGCAGACAGCCCGTTGGATGACCTGATTGTCCTCGATTACCGGGTTAAGCCAAGCAGCCCCTCGGGGCTGAAGGCCATAATTGCAAGGGTTGTATTTGAACGGGCCAAGCCAAAGCCGCAGCGGAATTACCGGCTGGAAGCAGTCCGTGCCGATTATGTCCCCATACCGGGCAAAGTGCTTCACATCGACGGAGAAGAGCATTACCTCAAGCAATGCCTGACTTTATACCGGAATCTCAGTGTCCCTGTGATCGGGCTGCATATTCCGGAAGCGGAACAGCCCAGGAAGATCAGGGAGGTATTGGAAAAACACCGGCCGGATATTTTGGTTATCACAGGCCATGATGGGCTGTTGCGCAAACAGGGCAGCCGCGACTTCCTGATCAACTACCGTTCGAGCCAGTATTTTGTGGAGACAGTAAAGCAGGCCCGCCTTTATGATACCAACCGGGATGGGCTGGCAATCATTGCCGGTGCCTGTCAAAGCCATTTTGAATCTTTGATTGAGGCGGGTGCCAATTTCGCCAGCGCCCCCGAACGGGTGATGATCCATTGTTATGATCCGGTTTTTGTTGCCGAGAAACTGGCCTACACACCGTTCACACAGGTGGTGGATTTGCCGGAGCTGTTCTATACCACCATCAGCGGCAAAGACGGCATCGGCGGCATTGAAACCCGAGGCAAACTGCGCCAGGGGTTCCCCAGGCTTGAGTCGTGGCTGCCGACGGAATCATATACTTGACACAGATCTTGAAAAAAAATCACGGTAATGTAAATTTCCACCTTGACACGGATAGCTGTTCTTTGATAAAATTATTTGTTTTGACAAGCTGTGGATGCTGTAGTATAATTTGCTTAGACACTGTAAGAGGAAGGTGAAGGTGAGCGTAGTGCCAACAAATACCAATCCTTTGGAGCAGATCAAGCTCAACCTGGATGCTTGTGTTGGGAAAAAAATTAGGTTAAAGGCGAATAAAGGACGGAAGAAAGTTGTGGAAGCAGAAGGCATCCTCGAGAACACTTACCCGAATATCTTTGTAATCAGGCTGGATAAATCCAGCGCGGTTAAAAGGCTTTCCTACACGTATGCAGATGTTTTGACCCAGACAGTTGAATTGACCGTGGATGATCACCGGATTGGAGCCGTCTCGTGCGGCACGGCAGAAGGTATGTAGCAGCCCGGATTGAAAAGCATCGTTAAGCATCGCCGATTGAAAACGGTGCTTTTTTTTTATGCCCGTTCATAATTATTAAGGAGAGGGCGTGAAAGCATGCTGGGTGGAAGGAAAAAGCCCAAGCTGGGGGCCAGGGTTCTCAGGCTTGGATCACGAGGCAGTGATGTGGGCGAACTGCAGCAAAGGCTGAAAGACTTTGGTTATGAACCGGGGCCGGTTGACCAGATCTTTGGATACCTTACCCAGGAAGCACTCCAGTTTTTTCAGCGCGATTACCGGCTCAGAATTGACGGTATTGCCGGCGAAGAGGTGTATGCCCTGCTCAACCAGGCAAAACTGCCCATCCCCCGCCGGATCCACGTTGTCCAGCCGGGAGAAACGCTGAATAGTATTGCCGAGCACTACCAGGTAGGGACGGGAGCCTTTTTTGATCATTACAAGAAGGACATCTACCCAGGTCAGCAGTTGATTTTCTACGATCGGGAAGTATGGGGGGTGCTGGCGGAAGGCCTCCAAGCCCAGGAATCCTTCACAGCCCATCAAGAGCTGTTGACCGGGGTGTTTTTTGCCATGAACCCTGAGCAGGGAGTGCCCCGTTTTGCCCAGCCGATCAAATGCCCCAAAATCGCCCGGGTTGTGTTCGATGAGGCAGATGAGCTGATCAGCATCCATACAGTCCTGACCAGGCGCAGAATGCGCAGGGACTTTTTGCAGCTCTGCAGGGAGCTTGTAACCAAAGTAGACGGGATTTGGCTTGGATGGGAGCATATCTCCCGCGTTGACGGGTACCGCTATTGCAGGCTTCTCCGTTCCATCAAGAAACAGATTGGAGGCTGCCGGCTGATCATCACACTGACCAGAGAAATGCCCCGCTGGAATCTTTTAGGAGGCATTGACTTCACTGCCGCCGGCAGGATTGCGGATCAAGTGGTGATCAGACTGCCGCCCCCGGAGTTTAATACTCCGGTACTGGACAAAAACCGCTGCGAGCAGCTGCTGCATCAGATGCTCAACTATGTACCGGCTTATAAAATCTTATTGGCGGTGCCTGTTTTTGCGTCAATGTGGAACCAGGCGGAACCTGACGATTGGCAGCGGCTGAGTTACAGTGAAGCCATGGGCAAGGCTTTCCGCCATGGAGCGCGGCTGGAAGCAGACAGTCAGGGCAAAAGCTTTTACCGGTTTATTCAGAAACAGGAAGAGCGGCAGCTGCGGCTTTCATCCCTGGAACAGTTGAGTCAAATCCTGGGCTTGGCCAACCGCTACAACCTTGCAGGAATTGTTGTCGACAGCCTTGGCGAGGAGGATCCCCGCTTTTGGGCTGCAATCCGGAACCACTTCAGCATCAGCAAGAATTTGTGAAATCCTTTGGCAAAGCTTTGTTCACTTTGTGAACATCTTTTTGGACGATGGTTCATATATATAACTGAATTGTGGCGTAAATCCAAGAGGCAAACACAAGGGGGGAACAGCATGAGTCTCAATATAAAAGAAGAGATTTTGCGTGTAGAGAGCCTGGTAGGTGAGAATTCAGCCCAGTCAGTGCTTCAGACCACACTTGATTTGTCCGGATCAGCTCCCAGCATCGGCCGGATCGCCTGGATCAAGCCAACAGCCGTGATCAGCGATGCAGTGGCAGCTGCAGACAAAGTCAATTTGGAGGGATATGTTGATCTGAAAGTGGTCTACGTTGCTGAGGGCTTCGACGACGAACCACCGAATTACCAGGTTGTCTCCTACCGCCAGGCAATCACTTTCAGCGATTATGTCGAACTCATTGGTGCAGAAGCAGGGATGCTGGTTCATGCCAAAGTTGATCTCTTAGGGCTGGAATGCCAGGTGAAGCACGATCAAAGGGCCGTTGATGTAGATCTTCTAGTGCAGTTTTCGGCACGGGTAAAACAGCGGTACCGCATTCAAGCTGTCACAAATGCCAGTGTCAAACCGCCAAAGAAACTGGCTGTTGAAGAAGGCATTTTCACAATCCAGCCGCTGTTGAAGACAGCGGTCACAGCACTCTCCGTAGCCCGGGAACTGGCAGTAGAGACGGAGGATCAAGTCAAGTTTGTTTTGGATGCAAATTTCGCGCCCCATATCGAATCAACTCATGTAGAACCAAGCCAGATCACTCTCACCGGCAACATCAATCTGGGCGTAATCTGTTTGAATGAGGCAGGCAGCGTTCAATCTTACGCTTATCCAAAGGCATTTCCGTTTACCGTCAGTATCCCCAACGAAGCCAAAAGTGCGGAAATTGCCGTTAAACCAGAAGTGATGGCCGATCTGAAAGTGGATCTGAACCTGGCGGACAATAGCTTCTTTTTGAGCGGTGACTTGAGGTTCAAACTGGATCTGTACGAATCCAGGCAAGTCAGGATTGTGCACGGTTTATCCGGCTCCGGGGGCTGTGTTGTGGAAAGCCGGACTGAAACAGTGATGCTGGATCATGTGGTAAATGAAAAAAGCCAGCAATCGGCAGCGCAGGGTGTCATTGAGCTTGCCAGCAATTATCCGCCCATTAGGGAAATCATTGCTGCTGAAGGCCGGGTGGTAAATGTGGACTACCGCATCGATGATGACAAAGTCTATGTTGAAGGCGGGATCAGCATCGATGTCACATACCTTGCCCATACCGAAGAAGAACACAAGCCTTTGTACCGGGTTTCCTTCAGCAATGCGGTACCGTTTCAGCAGATGATTGCCATCGGGGGAGTCCAGCCGGGGATGGTAGCTGAGTTGGAAATCGATATTTCCCAAATTAGCTTGGATTTGATCAACCGGGAGACTATCGAAGCCGATGTCGCTTACCGGTCGCTGCTCAAGGTGATTGAGCCGGTACAGCGGGATATTGTGGTCGAAGCTGTAGAAGTTCCGCCGATGGAGGAAGATCCGCCCACGATTACTTATGTCTTCGTTCATGAGACCGATACTTTATGGAAACTGTCGCGGCAGTACCACACCTCTCTGGAGGCCATTCTGGAAGCCAATTCATGGCTGAGGGAGCGGGAACCCGTCCGGATCCTTCCAGGAGATAAACTTTGCATTCCCCGCAAGACCCTGACGGCATAGCCCAGACAGCATGATTTGGAAATGGGTCGCCACCGGCCCATTTTAATTTGGCAAAAAAGGGTAATAATAAGACGGATTGATTGCGCAAGGCAAGGAGGTAATAGAAATGCTGGCATTGGTTGCAGCAGCTGTCTCAGGTATCGCCATGGCAGTTCAAGGTTCGCTGAACACTGCACTAAGCAAGAAAATCGGCCTTGTGCCCGGAACCTTTATCGTCCATCTGGTGGGGACAGCATTTGCCCTGGCGCTCTTGCTGTTCGGTGTAGGCAAATCCCAGTGGCAGATGCTGCCGAGTGTACCCTGGTACAATTTCATCGGAGGGATTCTTGGCGTGGGCATAGTCTATGGAGTGATGGTAAGCATCGAGCAGACAGGTGTGGCGGCGGCCACCACCGCCATCATTGTTGGGCAGGTATCCACGGCCGCCTTCATAGACCATTTGGGGCTGTTCGGTCTGGAACCGATTCCATTCAATTGGTGGAAAGGGATTGGCATTGGCCTGATGGCCTTCAGTGCCTGGCTGATCTTACACCACTAGCGAACATCCGCCAAATAATTGCAGGAAAAATTCCCCTCATGCGGAATAATTGAAACGTAATGAGGTGAATGCATGCAGTCGATTGTAGTCAAAGCCCACGGCAAGATCAACCTGAGCCTGGATATCCTGGACCGTTACAGCAATGGTTACCACCAGATCCGCAGCGTCATGCAGTCCATTGCCCTGGCAGACAAACTAACAGTTTCAAAAACAGCAGCAGGAATCGATCTACAGGTTAACATCAGTTCGATCCCAGCTCAAGAAAACCTGGCCTATAAGGCGGCGCAGCGGTTTTTCGAAGCAGCATCGCTTACACAGGGTGCCAGGATTATCTTGGAGAAGAACCTGCCAATAGCAGCTGGATTGGCTGGGGGCAGCGCCAACGCAGCTGCCGTTTTGTGGGCGCTGAACCAACTGTACGGGACTCCGTTCTGTATATCCGGGCTGCAAAAACTGGCAGTGAAACTAGGTGCCGATGTGGCTTTTTGTCTGCAAGGCGGAACCTTGTTGGCTGAAGGAATCGGAGAACAACTCACCGAACTCCCGCTGGTCGACTGTTTTGAATTTGTCCTGGCCAAGCCCAATCCCTCGATCAGTACCAAAGAGGTGTTTCAGGCTCTGAAACCAAGTGACTTTGGCGATCGGTACACCAGCAGGCTGGTTCAAGCCCTGCGCCAGGGAGAAGACATAACGCGCTACTTTGGGAATGCCCTGGAACCGATCAGCACGTCATTTGTCCCCGAAATCGGCCTTTGGCGGGAGCGGATGGTACGAGCCGGCGCAAAAGCAAGCATGATGTCGGGAAGCGGCCCTACCGTAGTGGGTGTTTTTACCTCGCGCCGGTTGGCCGCCCAGTTTGTCGCAGGCTGGCAGGATCAGTGCTGGATGGCGATCACCAAGCCATGGGTTGCCGGGATTTCAGTCGTAAAGGAATAGAGGTGGCACAACGATGCAAGTCGATGCGATAGTCCTTGCAGGTGCAAAAAACGACGGTAAACTGCGGGAAGTCAGTTCCAGCCCATATGAAGCGTTGATCCCGATAAATGGTAGGCCAATGGTGAATTATGTGATTGACGCCCTCAAAGGATCGGCACAGATCCGCAGGATTGTTGTGGTCGGTTATCCCGAGTTCAAAGGGCAGATAGACGACGACGCAGTCTTGCTGGAATGCGGCGAATCCTTGGTGGAGAACATAGAAATCGGCTTGAACTATCTGGGGACGGAAAACCATGTGCTGGTTGTCACATCGGATATTCCCATGCTGGCATCCGCCGCTGTGGATGATTTTCTCGCCCGCTGCCAGGGCCAAAGCCAGGATTTGTTTTATCCTATTGTCAGCAAGGATGCCAATGAAGCAGTCTACCCCGGGGTGGCCCGGACTTATGTGAAGCTTAAGGATGGCACTTATACCGGCGGTAACATGGTGCTAGTGGCACCTAAGTTCGTTCAAGGCTCCAAACAGGTGATCCAGCGGGTGGTTGTTTTAAGGAAAAAACCGTTTGATATTGTCAAATTACTGGGTTTTCGGATCCTGGTCAAGTTCATTTTCCGCTGCCTTAGGATTGCGGAAGTTGAGCGCAGGGTCAAACACCTTTTTGGAATCAATGCGACGGCAGTGATAACCTCATATCCTCAAATCGGCACCGATGTCGACAAACCAAGTGATTGGGAACTGGCCCAAAGGGTGTTGAGCCAGCCGTAATGTCAGGAGGTGGAACATGCGCCGGAGTCACCGCATTGCAGTTATTGCCAAAACCCTTACCCAACGCCCTTATCATTTGTTCTCTCTAACTGATTTTGCCCGGATGTTTGGAGCGGCAAAATCAAGCCTCAGTGAAGACTTGGCAGTGATCAAAGCAGCTTTCGCCGACATGGGAATGGGGAAGATAGAAACGCTGCCGGGGGCTGCCGGCGGAGTGCGGTACGTGCCGAAAATATCCGGTACGGAATTGTTCACCCGCATCAACCGGCTGTGCCGGAAGCTGTCGGATCCCGGGCGAATCCTTCCGGGCGGATTCATTTATTTGAACGACCTCACATCTGATCCTGTGGTGATTGATGAAATTGGTGAAATCTTTGCCGCTTACTTTGCCGCGGCTGCCCCGCAGTATATTGTCACGGTGGAGACAAGCGGTATCCCGCTGGCAATGGCCACCGCCCATTACCTGAACGTGCCCATGGTGGTCGTGCGCAGGATTTCACAGGCCGTTGACGGCTCCGTTGTCACTGTCAATTATCTGTCCGGATCGTCCCAGCGGATTCAAACCATGTCCCTTGCCCGGAGAGCTTTGCCTGAAGGATCCCGGGTGCTGCTTGTTGACGACTTCATGCGGGCCGGTGGGACTCTGCGGGGATTGACAGAGCTGATGGCGGAATTCGAGTCGGACGTGGTGGGGATGGGCATCCTTATCGAGACAAAACGGCCCGCGGCGAAGCTCGTCAAAGACTATGTATCTTTTATCTGCCTTGAGGAGATCGATCCAGCCAATCAGAGTGTCCAGGCAGTGCCGGCTGCCTGGATTAAGCCATAAGTCAAGCAGTCCACATTTATAGCCTGAGAAGCTCCCTGACAGCACTGTCACAGTGCCGGGGAGTTTTTTTAACTGGGAAAAATAGTATAAAAATCACCGGGATTATTACAATATGTTTCCCATCATGTTTGTTATGATTAATATGAGATCCGCCGCTTACTCAGAACGCTGCCAGACAGACGGGAGCGGATGTGTTACGCAAGAATCGGGAGGGATACCATGAAGCCTATAGAACGGGTGACTTTAACACTGCAGCACAAGGAAGCGGATCGAGTTCCGGTTTATCCGCTGATGTGCGGTGTCGCCAGGAAATTGGTTGGTGCATCTTATCCGCGGTGGAGCACCGATATGGATGTCTGTGCTGAAGCTTACGAAAAGGTTACTGAAGAGTTTGATCTGGATGTTATCTGCACTTTGATCGATCTATCGGTGGAAGCCGCGGATTTCGGCCAATCGGTGATCTATCCGGAAAACGAAGCAGCCCATCCGGACTTTAACCGTTACATGCTGAAAAACACCGCTGATATCAATGCTCTGCAGCCAATCAGGTTTATAGATTCCATCAGGATGAAGGGCATGGTCGAGCTCTGCGGCCGCCTGATGAACAGCAAAGGCGCTGATGTACCGGTGGTGGCCTTTGTCTTTGGCCCGTTGGGGGTCTTAAGCATGATGCGGGGGCAGGCCGATCTGTTCATGGATATTCTTGATGATCCGGATGCTGTCAAAAATGGAGTGGCAGCGGTAACCGAAACTCTGCTGGAGTATGTTGATGCCCTGGCTGCCACAGGCGTTCCCGCGATTATGCTGGATACTCTTTATGCATCCCAGTCGATTATGAGCAAGTCTATGTGGCTTGAGTTTGAAGGCCCGTATGTCAGGCGCATCGCAGAACGGATAAGAAAACACGGCTGCCAAGTGATGATCCACAACTGCGGCAACGGCATTTATTTTGATGCCCAGATTGAGACCATGAAGCCAGTGGCCATTTCATTCCTCCACCTTCCCGATGATTGCCAGTCACCCCGGGAATTGAAGGAAAAATATGGATCCCAGGTGACCTTGATCGGGCGGATTCCCCCCACCTGGCTGCTTACCTGCACTCAGGAAGAACTGGAGGAAGAATGCCGCCGGGAGATCGACGACTACAAAGCGGGCGGTGGGTTTATCCTGGCAACCGGTTGTGAGTACCCGGCCAACCTGGGTCTTGAGCATGCCAGGACAATCGTCAGAATGGCAAAGGAATACGGCAAGTATTAATGAGCATTGCTTGATTAGAGGAGTTCACATTAATTTGGCAGAATTAAATGCTGGGTAGGAAAAGGCCCGGCATTTTCATTGGGGGCCAATTAGGAAAACGAACCACGGAATGAGTCAAGGCAGGTGGAGGCAGTGGAGATGGCAGCCAAATGGGTAGTCAAAATCCGCTTTCAGAACCGGGCTGAAACCATCCTGTGCCCGTCTGGAGCCAATTTGCTGGAGCTTTTGCATCAGCATGGCCACAGTGTATACAGCCCTTGCGGGGGAAAGGGCCGGTGCGGCAAGTGCCTGGCCAGGGTGCGGGGCCGGGCCGGGACAGTGACGGCCTCGGAAAGGAAGCATCTTACCCAGGCTCAAATCGACGACGGCATCCGCCTGGCATGCCAGATCCAAGTCACCGGCGATTTGGAAGTCGACCTTTCTCCAGCTCAACAGCTGGTGATCCTTGCGGATGGGCTTGCCGGTGATTTCCAGCCAGATCCCCACATCAGACAGGAAGAGATCCGTCTGGAACAGCCCCGGATCGATCGGCAGCATGATTGCTGGAGCAGGTTGCAGCAGCAGTTGGGCTGCAGGGAGGCTGCACCCGAAGCCTTGCGCCGCTTGGGCGAATTAAGCCGGAAACTGGACTTGCTGGTCACCTATAAAGGCGATAAAGTCATTGCTGTTGACGATGGCGAAGCCGGCAAGGAGAAAGCCGTTCCTTACAGCATTGCTGTTGATATCGGCACCACCACAGTAGTGCTTTACCTGATCAACCTGGCGAACGGAGTACAAGTTGGGGCTTATGCTTTTGCCAATCCCCAAAGCCGCTACGGCGCTGATGTGATTTCCCGGATCGACTACACAATCAACCATGCTGAAGGCTGCCGCGAACTGAAGCAAACATTACTAAAAGCTCTCAACGAAGGTATTCGCCACCTGGCCTCACGGCACGGCATCGATCCGGCCAGGATCTACCACGCCGCCGTTGCCGGCAACACAGTAATGCTCCACATGCTGCTTGGCGTCAGCGCCGCCGGCATTGCCAACGCCCCTTATGTGCCGGTTTTTACAGATGGGTTGGAGTTATCCGGTCGGGAACTGGGCCTGGAGATCTATCCTGAAGGGCTGGTCGAGCTGCTGCCGTCCGTATCCGGTTATGTCGGGGCAGATATCATTGCCGATCTGCTGGCTGCCGACTTTGAATCGGAGAAATGGCGCCTGCTGGTGGACATCGGCACCAACGGAGAGATTGTTCTCGGGAACAGAGAGCGGGCCTTCGCCTGTTCGGCAGCGGCAGGGCCGGCGTTTGAAGGAGCCAACATCACCTTTGGCATGATCGGGGCTCCTGGGGCAATTGCAGGTTATCAAGTGGAGGCAAACGGTGAAATCAGCTGTCAAATCATAGCCAACCAGGAACCCAAAGGCATTTGCGGCTCCGGGTTGGTGGATATTATAGCCGCCCTGTATTCCCAGGGCATCATAAGCTCTACAGGCGCATTTCAGGAAGGCCGGGCAGAGGGGCGGTTGGCAGAATATTTGGGGCAGCGGGCATACCGCGTCATCCCCGGCAAGGAAATCTTTTTAACTCAAAAAGATGTGCGAGAATACCAGCTGGCAGCCGGTGCGATTGCCGCTGGGATCCGCATCCTGATGAAGGAAGCAGCCATCAGGGAAACGGATATTGACCGGCTCTACCTGGCGGGAGGGTTTGGCAATTACATCAACCCTGAGAGCGCCGCGGTCCTGGGCCTGATCCCCAAAACCCTGCTGAAAAAAGTGGTGAAATTGGGCAATGGTGCCGGGGCGGGGGCAAAACAATACCTTCTGGATCGGGGTGCCAAAGCGAGAATCGCCGGTTTGAAGCAGCGGATAACGTATATTGAACTGTCAGCCCGGGCAGATTTCCAAGAGCACTTCATGGAGGCGATGTTTTTCCCGGAGCTCTAATTTTTACAGTTGACCTCTCCTACGCATTTTGCTATACTGTTAATGGACATTGGGGTGTGGCCAAGCGGTTAAGGCACTGGACTCTGACTCCAGGATCACTGGTTCGAATCCAGTCACCCCTGCCATTTTTATTCCACCTCGAATCGAGGGCTTTTTTTATTTTGGGGCAAAATGTTAGTGTTAGGTTGTTTCTTGCAGGGAAATGGTTTTTTAATCACGAAGGATGAAATTGTCAAAGAAATCCAACTGCAAAGGGGGAGAGCGATTGACAGCCAGCGCGATTATTTTGGCCGCAGGGCAAGGGCAAAGGATGAAATCGGAGCTTCCCAAGCCGCTGCACAAAGTCTGCGGGGTGCCGATGGTCAAGTTAGCAGCCGACAGTGTCCGGGCTGCTGGAATTGACCGGATCTATCTTGTGATCGGGCACGGCGGCGAACAGGTACGCCAAGCTGTACCCGGCATCAATTATGTAGTCCAGGCAGAACAGCTTGGGACCGGCCACGCAGTTGATCAGTGCCGGGAGATGATGGCTGGTGTAGACGGCCCGGTATTGGTCGCATGTGCAGACACGCCGCTTTTTAGGGCGGAAACATTCAAGGATGTTTTAACTTTCCACCAGGAGCAAAAGGCGGCTGCCGCGGTGGTCACCGCTGTGGTTGGTGATCCCGGGGGATACGGCCGGGTGATCAGAAATGAAGCCGGCCATGTGCAGCAGATTGTGGAGGAAAGAGACGCTTTACCACCCCAAAAACAGATTAAAGAGATAAATACAGGCACATTTTGTTTTGACAGCAGGCTATTATTCCAATACTTGGCTGAAATAACACCCGACAATGCACAGGGTGAGTATTATCTTACCGATGTCATATCAGGGCTTGTCCGGGACGGGCATACGGTCGCCGCTTATGCTTTGCCGGATCCTGAGGAGGCATTGGGTGTCAATGACCGGATCCAGTTGTCCCAGGCCGAGCAGCTGCTGAGGCGCCGCATTTGCCATCGGCACATGCTCAACGGTGTGACCATCATCAACCCTGAACAGACTTATGTCGAACCGGATTGTGAAATCGGAAACGATACAATCATTTACCCGAATACATACATCCAAAAAGGCACCAAAATCGGGGCAAATTGCCTGGTGGGGCCTAATGTCCGCCTGGAAGCTGCGGAGCTTGCGGATCATGTTATCATTGAACAGGCAGTGGTCCTTCAGGGCAGGATCGGCGGCCATACAACTGTGGGACCGTTTGCTTACATCCGGCCGGGCACTGTGATCGGATCCCACTGCCGGATAGGTGATTTTGTGGAAGTAAAGAACAGCCAGGTGGCAGACGAGAGCAAGATACCGCACCTGAGTTATATCGGGGACGCGATCGTCGGCTCCCGTGTGAATATTGGCTGCGGCACGATTACCTGCAACTATGACGGAAAGCAGAAACATCAGACCATCATTGAGGATCGCTGCTTCATTGGCAGCAATTCCAACCTGGTTGCTCCCGTCAGGCTCAACAAGGGAGCTTATGTGGCAGCAGGTTCAACCGTGACCGAGGATGTACCCGAATACAGCCTGGCCATTGCCAGGGCACGGCAGGTAAACAAAGAGGGATGGAACAAAATGGAGGGCTAGGAAGTGAGAGTCAGTCACTATGACAAAAAGCTGAAGTTAGTCACCGGTAATGCCAATCCTGAGTTGGCCAAGAATATCGCCGCCTGTTTAAGCGTAGAGCTGGGTAAAGCGGAAGTCGGTCGGTTCCAGGACGGCGAGATCAGCATCAAAATTCTGGAAACAGTGCGGGGCCACGAAGTGTTCATCATTCAACCCACCCATAAGCCTACGGATACCCACCTGATGGAACTGCTGCTGTTGATTGATGCCATCAAACGGGCTTCAGCCAAAATGGTTGCCGCAGTTATTCCTTATTATGGTTATGCCCGCCAGGATCGGAAGACCCAACCCCGTGATTCCATTGGCGCCAAACTGGTAGCCAATCTGCTGGCTGCGGCTGGTGCCGACAGAGTGGTTACCATGGATTTACACGCCGACCAAATTCAAGGTTTCTTTGACATCCCGGTGGATAACCTGAGGGCGATGCCCATTATTGAGAGGTACTTAAAATCCAAGGAGCTTGACAATTACATTGTTGTTGCCCCGGATGTGGGAGGGGTTGTGCGGGCGCGCACCCTGGCCAAACGCCTCAACTGCCCCATGGCCATCGTAGACAAGCGCCGTCCGGCCGCAAACGTATCCCAAGTGATGAATATTATTGGTGATGTACAGGGAAAAACATGCGTGTTGTTTGACGATATAATCGATACCGGAGGGACGATCATCCAAGGCGCACAGGCTTTGATCGACAACGGCGCCAAAACGGTCTACGCCTGCTGCACTCATGCGGTCTTTTCCGGGCAGGCACCCCAGCTTTTGCAGGAGAGTGTAATCCAGGAAGTGATAGCGACTGATACAATCAACATTATACCGGACAAGCGGTTCCCCAAACTGACGGTATTGTCAGTCGCAGCTTTGTTTGCAGAAGCCATCAGAAGGATTTTTGAAGAACTTCCTGTAAGCAAGCTGTTTGACTAAGTTTCATAAGCGGTGTTATAATATATTGCATGCGGCAAGGATTGGCAAGAAGGAGGAGATAGGATGTCATGCTACGATCTTAATGCTGAACCGCGCAGTGCTTTTGGCTCGAATACAGCTAAAAAAATGCGCCGCGAAAAACTGGTCCCCGCCCAGATCTACGGACAGGGAAAACCCAATTTGCATATAGTTATTGCGGCGGGAGAGGCTGAAAAAGCCATCCAATCCAAAGACCCTTTGCATGAGATAAATGTGGGGAGTGAAAAGCGGACTGTCCTGATTAAGGAAGTTCAGCGCGATCCGGTTAAGGGCACACTTCAGCATATCGACTTTTATGAAGTGGCCATGGACAGGCCCGTCGACACCACCGTGGGTGTATTGCTCACAGGTGAAGGAGAACGGGAATCCGATGGTGGAATCGTCAACCTGGTTGTGCGGGAATTGGCAATTTCCTGTTTGCCCAGCCAGATTCCGGAGCATATTACTGTGGATATTTCCGCAATGGCCATCGGCGACACTTTGCTGATTAAAGATCTGCAGATTCCGGATGGAATCACTGTAAACCAGAATCCGGATGAGGTTGTGGTTACGATTGCTGCTCCGGCCCGTGCTGCTGAGGTGGACGAAGCAGAAGCGGAAGAAGAGGGAGCGCCTGAAGCTGCGCCGGAAGAAGTGCCAGGTGACGCAGGAGATGCTGCTGAAGATTCTTCCGAGGGTGAAGCTTGATTCTGGGGCAAACCCAAAGGCAAGTGCGTAGACATGGCAGCAGACGCGAAAGAATGCATGTTTGACTATGCGTTCTTTCGCAGCTGTGGAGGACTAACCAGTGAAGCTAATTGTTGGATTAGGCAATCCAGGGGTACAGTATGAAGAGACAAGGCACAACGCAGGTTTTTGGGTTGTGGATGCCCTTGCCCGCAGATGGAATATCGGTTTAAATAGTAAGAAATTTCACTCAATTATTGGGGAAGGGCATTACGGCCGGGAAAAAATCGTCTTGGCCAAGCCGCAAACCTATATGAACTTGAGCGGCCTTGCAGTCCGGGAGTTGGTTGATTACTGGCAGATCGGGCTGGAAGGCTTGTTGGTGATTCATGATGACATTGATCTGCCTGCATACCGGATTCGTATGAAAAGAAAAGGAGGCAGCGGCGGCCACCGGGGTGTGGCAAGCATCATCAGCCAACTGCATTCTGAGAGTTTTGCCCGCCTCAAGATCGGTATCGGCCGGCCGGTGGAACCAATACCGGTGGAAGACTATGTACTGTCCAGGGTTTCTGTAGAGGAACGGGAAGCTTACCGGACTGTGGCGCAGACATGTGTGAAGGCTGTGGAAGTTTGGCTCAGCTCAGGCATTGAGCAAGCCATGAGTCAATATAATAATAGTACTGACAATGGAGGCCATAATCGCGATCAGTCATTGTGAAATGGGGAGATAGAAGTTGTCGCTACAAGGTTTGGTAGATCTGATCAGCCAGTCTCAGGACTTCAGCCGCGTCCGTGATAAAGTGGCCAAGGGTGAAAAGCAGCTGGTCCTGGGGCTGTCGGGGTCACAGCGAAGCCTGTTGACTGCGGCTCTGGCTAATGATCGGGCAGTGACGCTCTTTATTGGTTACAATCAATATCAGGTGGAGACGATTGGGCAAGATTTACACAATTTAATGCCAAATCGGAATATACAGGTATTTACTCCGCATGAGCTGCTGCCCCATGAGGAAGCGGTAATCGACTGGGAACTGAGAAAGAGCAGGCTGGAAGTGATCAAGTCTGCGCGACATCCCGGCAGCATTATTTGTGCCTCCATTCAATCTCTGACAGAAGCGTTGATCGATCCCGAATTGTTTTTCGGGCACCAACTCACGATAGGCCTGGACAGCACTGTTGACCTCGAAGAGTTGGCCAGGCAGCTGTCGGTCATGGGTTATGAGCGGGTTGAGATGGTGGAAACCTACGGCCAGTTCAGCATCCGCGGCGGCATCATTGATATTTACGATTATACGGCGGAGCATCCAGTGCGGATCGAGCTCTTTGATGATCAAACCGACTCGATCCGCATCTTCAATATTGAAAATCAGCGTTCGATCGGCAAAATCCCGGCGGTAACCATATTTCCCGCCCGGGAGCGTTTGTTTTTCGGTGGTGATTCTGAAGCAATCAAAAATCAGATCTGGAAGGACGCTCGGGAGCAGAGTGAGCGGTTAATCAAAGCGGGCCTTAACCAGGAAGCAGATACACTGCCAGCCAAGATAGCCCATCATTTGGAACTGCTGGACAGCGGCAGTTACTTCCCCGGCGTTGATCAGTATTTGCCTTACAATGCTGCGCTCCATACCCTGATTGATTACCTGCCTCCGGACAGTTTGATTGTCGTTACTGAACCGGCCCGGGTCAAAGAGTACCAGAAATTGTACTTACAGGATGTCGGGGAGACAATTGCCGGTTTGCTGGCCAAGGGCAGGGTGCTGCCCAGGATGGCGGAGATGTTTTTGGACTGGAATGATTTGTGGCAAAAAATCCAGAAACACAGCCCTACTGTATACCTCTCGGTTCTGGATAAAAGGATTCCGGAACTGGATGCGGTTCCCGCTTATCAGATGGAGATCAAGTCAGCACCTCATTTCCATACAGATTTGGACGGGCTGATCACACACATTCAGCGGTACCGCAAAAACTATTACCGGATATTAATCCTGGTATCGACGGAAGAACGCGGCAGCAAGCTTGTGGAATTCCTAAAAGAGCATGATATTCCCGCCCAATATACTGACCAGGTTGGCGGCATGTTAAAGGCCGGGAACTGCATTGTCACCAAAGGCAGCCTGGAAACAGGGATGGAATACTCTGGATTCAAGCTGTTGGTCCTGACAGAGCTGGAAATCTACGGGAAAAGGCGGGCCAAGAGGCGGGTCAACCGTACCGAGGCCCAAGTGCGGCTCACAGAATCGGATCTTAGACCCGGAGATTACGTGGTCCATGTCAACCACGGTATTGGCCAGTACATGGGCATCGAAACTCTTGAGGTTCAAAAAACACATAAAGACTATCTGTTGATCAGGTTTTCCGGCAAGGACCGCCTATATGTGCCCACTGATCAAATCGGGCTGCTCCAAAGGTATGTCGGCCTTAATGACGAACCACCCAAGCTGTCGAGGCTCGGGGGCGGTGAGTGGGCCAGAGTCAAAAACCGGGTTAGGGAATCAGTCCAGGATCTGGCCGAAGGGTTGATCAAGCTTTATGCAGAGCGGGAAACCATTGAAGGCTTCCCCTTCCCAGAGGATTCACCGTGGCAGGCTCAATTCGAAGACGAATTCCCTTATGAGGAAACTCCCGATCAAGTCCGGGCGATTGAAGAAGTGAAGCGGGATATGGAAGGCACACGGCCGATGGATCGGCTGCTGTGCGGAGATGTGGGCTACGGCAAGACTGAAGTGGCCATCCGGGCTGCCTTTAAAGCCATCAGCGCTGGAAAACAGGTGGCGGTGCTGGTGCCCACCACGATTTTAGCCCAGCAGCATGCCCGGACCTTCCAGGAGCGGTTTGAAAACTACCCGGTGAACATCGGTGTCCTGTCCCGGTTTCAGTCGCCGGCGGAACAAAGGAAAATCATCAAAGGGCTGAAGTCCAGTTCAGTGGATCTTGTGATCGGCACCCACAGGCTGTTGTCAAAAGATGTGGATTACCGGGATCTCGGGTTGGTTGTTGTCGATGAAGAGCAGCGTTTTGGTGTTGTCCAGAAAGAAAAGCTGAAAGAACTGGCGAGAAATGTAGATATGCTGACCCTGTCCGCCACCCCAATACCCCGAACGCTGCACATGGCTTTGGTGGGAGTGCGGGACATGAGTTTGATAGAAACGCCGCCTGAGGATCGGTTCCCGATCCGCACCTATGTACTGGAGTGGGATGATCAAACCATAGCCCAGGCAATCCACCGGGAATTGGGGCGCCAAGGGCAGGTCTACTTCGTTTACAACCGTGTCCAGGGCATTGACAACATGTACCTGCGCCTGCAGGATTTGGTACCCGATGCCAAAATTGCCATCGCCCACGGCCAGATGGATGAGAACCGCCTGGAGCGGGTGATGCTCGATTTCTATCACGGCGAGTACGATATCCTGCTTTGCACCACGATTATTGAAACGGGAATGGATATCAGCAACGTCAACACCCTGGTTGTCTATGATGCCGACCGGCTGGGGCTGGCTCAATTGTACCAACTGCGGGGCCGGGTCGGCCGCACAAATCGTGTGGCATATGCGTATTTTACCTACCGAAGGGATAAAATACTAACAGAAGATGCGGAAAAGCGCCTGCAGGCGATCAAGGAATTCTCCGAGCTCGGTTCCGGAATCAAGATTGCCATGCGGGATCTGGAAATCCGGGGGGCCGGTAATATCCTCGGCCCGGAACAGCACGGCTTCATAACTTCAGTAGGTTTTGAACTCTACTGCAAGCTTTTGGAAGAAGCGATTGAAAAACTGAAAGGAAAGGTGAAACAGCAAATTCCTGATCCGGTGTTGGACTTGCACGTCGATGCCTATATCGGTGATCGCTATGTCCAGGACTCGAAACAAAAGGTGGAGCTGTACAAGAAACTGGCCGCCGTCCAGACTTTGGAAGATGCGGATGAACTGGCTCAGGAGATCGAGGATCGCTTCGGTGAACTGCCCGATCCAGTCCGCAACCTGATTTTGGTAACCCGTATCAAAGCTTTGGCCCGCCAGGCGGGTGCAGCCAGCATCTTTTTGGAAAAGCACATGTATGTGATCAGATCCCTACCTGGGATCATCCGGGATCGGGAGAAATATGCAGCTTTAGTCCGGAAGTTCCGGGGCCAGGTGGGATACGTTCCCGGACGCAGCCCGCAGATCAAAATCAAAGTGAGGGGACTATCAGATAACGAAGCTTTAGTGCTGTTGGAGAAAGTGCTGCAGAACCTAGTGTGAATCCGTTTAGCTGGGAAAAATGAATAAAAATAGCACCAAGGTTATATACTAACAATGAACGTACCCAACATGAAGGAGGGGTGTGGCTCTTGAAAGCTACAGGAATAGTCAGACGCATAGATGATCTAGGACGAGTGGTAATTCCCAAAGAAATACGAAGGACTCTACGGATTCGCGAAGGCGATCCTCTCGAAATATTTGTTGATCGCGAAGGTGAAGTTATTTTAAAGAAATACTCCCCCATTGGTGAATTAGGTGATTTTGCCCAGGAATACACCGATTCGCTGTTCGAAACAACTGGGCATATAGCACTTATTGCAGACCGTGACGCAATTGTGGCGGTTGCCGGCGCCTCAAAGAAACAATGGCTTGACAAAGCGGTTACTGAAATAATTGAAAAAGCCATGGAAACCCGCAGGACCATGACGGTCTCCAGAAATGATGTAGCAAACCCGGAAGACAACTGGGACTTTGAGACTCAAGTCATCGCCCCGATCGTTGCTGAAGGGGATCCTATCGGCGTAGTGATCCTGGCCACAAAAGATATGGACACGCAAATGGGAAATTTGGAAATAAAGCTAGCTGAGACAGCCGCCGGGTTCTTGGCAAAACAGATGGAACAATGATCAAAAACAGGGCAAATTGACTCCTGCCATAACCTTGGGCTTCCCCTTTGGTTACGAGTTAGGAGTCTTTTTTTGCTTCATCCCAGAGCCGATCCATTTCCTCCAGGCTCATGCTGTGGAGGGCTTTTCCTTGGAGCCGGGCTTGCTGTTCGATGTATTTAAACCGCTGTACGAATTTGTCGGTTGTAGTGTTTAATGCATGTTCAGGATTGATATCCAAGTAACGGCAAACATTGACCAGGCTGAAATACAGATCCCCCATCTCCTCCTCAATCTCTGTGCTGTCTTGAGCATGAATCGACCGTTTGAGTTCCTTCAGTTCTTCTTCCAATTTGGCAACAGCACCATCTACTTGGTTCCATTCAAAGCCAACCTTTGCCGCTTTAGCCTGGATCCGTTCAGCCCTGAGCAGTGCCGGCAGTTGTTTTGGGACCCCATCAAGCAGAGATCGGCCTGCTTGGCCCTCCCGTTCCTGCTGTTTGATGGCTTCCCAGTTAACCAGTACATCTTGGACAGACTCAACCTCAGTATCGGCGAATACATGGGGATGGCGGCGGATCATCTTTTCACAGACCGCCGCAATCACATCGTCCATGGAGAAATTGCCGGCCTCGGCGGCGATCTGGGCATGAAAAACGATCTGCAGCAGCAGATCACCCAACTCTTCCGCAAGAGCCTTGAAGTCTTTTTGATCAATGGCTTCAATCACTTCGTATGTTTCTTCGATCAAGTACCGCGTCAGGCTTTCATGGGTCTGCTGGCGATCCCAGGGACAGCCCTGTTCGCTCCGGAGTTTGGCCATGATATCAAGCAGAGACTGCAGCGTATACTCTGACATATCATACTACCCCCAATATTAAATAAAGCCTGCTTGCGCAGGCTATGTACTTACTTGACGGCTTCTTTCAGTGCCTTGCCGGGTTTGAATGCCGGCACAGTCTTCGCAGGAATGGTGATCTTAGCTTTTGTTGCCGGATTTACACCTTGTCTTCCTTTGCGCTTCCGTACTTCAAATGTTCCGAATCCAACGAGAGTCACTTTTTCCCCTTTGGCCAAAGCCTGTTGAATTACTGAAAAAGTAGCTTCCACAGCACTGCTTGCAGCTTTCTTTGTTAAGTTTGCTTCTTTGGCGACTGCATTAATCAGATCACTCTTATTCACAGAATAACCCCCTTGAGGTAAAATGATTACTTGTATATTCTGTGAGATAGCGCACTATTCCTGCTAAATTGGTAAATTTTCCTATAAAAGTTTGTTTTGAATGGGTTTGGAATAATAGCTGTTCATAATTAACAAGCTAATACAGGGCTTTCTACCGAAAAATGGCTAGACCGAAAGGAGTGAACAATTGTGAAATTTTCCCAAGGACACCGGGCGGTAGCTGGGCTTGTCTTGATTCTGATCGCGGTTGTGATCGCCATGGTAAGCTGGAGCGGCGGCCGGGATGATATTGCCAAGGAAATGAAACACGAACCTCAGATCACCGTCTATTTCAATGACACCGGTAAAAAGCGAAGCATGGGCCTGGAGCAATACTTGCAGGGAGTGGTGGCGGGAGAGATGTTCCCCGACTGGCCAGTGGAAGCTTATGGCGCTCAGGCCATTTTTGCCCGCAGCTTTACGCTGGCATTGATTGCCGAAGGCGGCTTGCAGGGGAAGTATGGCGCAGATATCTCCACCGATATTGAGGAAGCGCAGGCATATAACCCAAGTGCAATCACACCAGAAATCAAGCAGGCGGTGGAAAACACGCGAGGCCAAGTGCTGACCTATGAGGACCGGTATGTGAAGGGCTGGTTTCATGCCTACTCCGGCGGAGTGACCACTTCAGCCAAAGAGGGTTTGAATTATCAGGATCAAGAGCCACCGTATATCAAAAGCGTAGATTTGGGTGAAAATGAATACACTCCTGAAGACGTACGCAGCTGGGAAGTGAAGTATACCCTGGCTGAACTGCGCGAGCTTCTGGCAGATGCGGGGATTAACGTTGGCGAGATTCAGGATCTGAAAATTACCAAACGGGGCCCGACCGAACGGATTACAGAAATTCAGGTGACGGGCAGTGAGGGCACCGGTACGATCCACGGCGCTGACTTCCGGATTGCAGTTGATTCCACCAGAATGCGGTCAACCTTGGTTACCGGCTGGGACGTGGCCGAAGGGGTGCTGACAATCAAGGGCACCGGGTACGGCCATGGGGTCGGCTTGAGCCAGTGGGATGCATTTAAGATGGCCAAGGAAGGAAAATCACCGCAGGAGATCGCTTCCGCTTTCTTTGAAGGGGTGGAAATCAAGAAGTTGTATGACTGAGCAGAAATCAATTCTATTTTGCCTGTTTCATGCATAGATTGTACCAAACGCAATGGGAGGTACAATTGCATGGACGATAGAAAATACCCTGCCGGGGCAAACCGGCATCAAGTGCTGTTAGTGCAGCGGGAACGCTTGAACGTGGACGGAGTGGTCAATGTTGAGAGTTTTGATGACCGGGAGATAGCCTTGGACACTGAAGAGGGCGGTTTGGTGATCCGCGGCGAAGACCTGCATATTAGTGAGCTGAACTTGGAGACTGGCAATCTGGTGGTTAGAGGATACATTAAGGCTATCGAATATATGAAGGATTCATTTGGGCAGAAAGGCAAAGGCTTTCTAGCAAAACTGTTCCGCTGATTCACATCGGGCTTGTCAAATGCATACACTGTTAGGGTAGGTTGAGAACACATCCTCCGGGGGTGAAAACCATGGATTCACTGAGCACGCAGCTGTATGCATTTGCCCTGACAATATTTGCCGGAGCTACCATGGGGTTTGTATTTGACTGGTACCGTCTGCTCCGATCGTGGCTCAGGCCGGGACCGGCGGCCACTTTTGGCATGGACCTGGTTTTTTGGGTGATTGCAGCACCGCTGGCGGCAGTTTATCTATTAATGGCCAATTGGGGTGAACTGCGCCTGTATGTCCTCATTGGCATCAGTTTAGGCTTAGCCTTTTATTATTTACTGATCAGCAGAGCTGTGATCCGGGTTTCCATTGGCCTTGCCCGCATAATAAGCCTGGTGATCAGCTTTTTCTGCCAATTGGCCTTTGCTATCCTTGCCTGGCCGATGAAGATGGTCCAGGACTTACTTTTAACCGTCTCCGCCATCCGGCGCCGCCGCAGATCTTTTCAGTTCAGTTCAGGCTGGAGATGGCGCGGCTTGGGCTTGTCCAAAGCTAGCTTCCCGCGGTTTGGCAGGAAGATCCTGCGCTGGCAGTCTTTCAGGCTTCTACCGTTCTGGCGCAGGTAACAATTTTCCCGGAAGGAGCAGGAAAAAACCTCCTGTCCAAGAATTCTCCTCATTAGAGGAGAGATGCCCCAATGATTAAGCGCCGCCAAAAGAAGAGGATCATGCTTAAGACTGGCAGCATTCTGCTGATCTGTTTTTTGATCTGGATGGGGTACATATTCGGCAAAGGTCTTGTCACGCACCACCGCCTAAAGAGGGAAATAGCGCAGCTGACTAATGAGATCCACGCTTTTGAACTGCGTAATGCTGAAATTCGCCGGGAAATCGAACGCCACAGCTCCTATGAATATATTGAACAGGTTGCCAGGGAAGAACTGGGTTTGATCAAGCCCGGCGAAACGCGTTTTATCATTTCGGAACCGAAGGAG
>JAAYNP010000042.1 GCA_012520795.1 Bacillota bacterium | reverse complement strand
GAAGCTCAAGTATAACGGAAAACGTTATGGAATCGCACTTCATGATGGCGTAGTCAACGACAGCATAATGATCATCTCCTATAACAAAGATCTCATCGAGCAGTACAACCAGCCGGACCCTTACGAGTTGTATCTAAATGGCGAGTGGACAGAAGAAGTTTTTGAACAGATTATGATCGCAGTGACACAGGATACCAACGGTGATGGGATTATCGATCAATGGGGTATGCCTGATATCACGAATGCAGCTGCGATGATTCGTTGGGTCCCTTATAATGGAGCCGAACTGGCTGTTCAGGATCAAAACGGCAAATGGGTTTTCGCTTACAATCGTGAGAATGCTATCCATGCCCTCAACACAGTGCTGCGCTGGAAAAGCTTAGGTATTATTGGCAACGGCAGTTATGTCGACGGGAAGGTGGCATTCAACGCAACCCATCTACCTGGTAACCGCCATGCTCAGGCCGCCGGGATCAATTTTGGGTTAGTTCCCATGCCGATGGGCCCTCACGTAGATCGCTATTACTATCCAGCTTTTGAGTTCTTTATGACCTGCTTGCCTAGCAACGTAGAGGAACCAGAAAAAATGATTGCCCTGGCAAACTTCCTTTTCCGCAAAGATGATCGCCTGGGCTTTCTGGATGAAATTGTAACCAACTGGATGGTTACTAAAGAGCATTTGGATCTGTTCATGACCGCCAATGATGATTGGCAGGCGGACGGGGATATCTTCCAGTATACAGAGGTTTGGGATATTGTGAGCGAAGCGATTAGCCAGGTATTAGCCGGTACTAAGGGCGCTGCTGCAGCAATGGATGAAATCGAGCCAAGGGTTCAAGCTGCTTTGGATGACTTGTTCAAACAATAATTGGCAATAAAGGCGGTTCATTATATGGCCCCAGGAGGATGGCCATCAGGTATACCGCCTTTTCCATCTGAATAGTCTATTTGCATTTTGGCTGAGCATAATAGGGACAAGGATACATAGACAGAATGGAGTAGTCGCCGATGAAACGGTTTGTTCCCACACGAGTCTTTTTTGAGCCGGCAGCACTTGAATATCCTTTAGGTAAACAACTTGAGGATAAATTTAAGACACTGGGTATTACCATTCACTACACATCTTCACACAACCGGGTCACAGGGATTCCCGGCAAGACCAAAAAAGAAAAGTATATTCAAGCTAAGCGCAGTCTGGTGGTGGGGGTGCGGCGGACGCTGAAGTTTTCTTCCTGCAGGCCGTCTGCCCATTACCAGCTTCCATTGGCAACCAGTTGTCCAGGGTTGTGCGAATACTGCTACTTGCAAACCACCCTTGGGCCACAGCCTATTAACCGGGTTTATGTGAATCTAGAGGAAATCCTGGCACAAGCAGAGCGATATATCAGGGAGCGTGCGCCGCAAATCACCAAATTCGAGGGAGCTGCTGTTTCCGATCCAGTTCCGGTAGAATATTTGACCGGTTCACTAAAGCGCACCATCGAATTTTTTGCCCTGCAGGAGTATGGGCGGTTCAGGTTTGTGACAAAATTTGCTGATATTGATTCCCTGTTAACCGCTGATCACCGCAGCCATACAGAGATTCGGTTTTCGCTGAACACAGAAAGAATCATTAAACAGTACGAGAAAGGAACCGAATCAGCCGCAAACAGAATCAAAGCAGCCCAGAAAGTGGCTCAAGCAGGTTATCCACTTGGACTTCTGATCGCGCCGATTATTGTTTATCCAGAATGGATGCAGGAATACGCTCGGCTGATTCAGGATTTGAAAACCGCACTTCCCGTTGGGTTACAGCCGAAGTTTGAACTAATTACCCATCGGTTCACCGCCCGGGCAAAAAGAAACATAGCGGAGGTTTTTCCCGAATCAGATTTGCCCATGGATGAGGCGGAAAGACAGTTCAAGTATGGCCAGTTCGGTTATGGCAAGTATGTTTACCCGAAGAAGACTTTCGATCAAATCAAGTTGTTTTTGATAGAGCAGATTAGTCGGCATTTTCCCGGATCGGAAGTGACCTATATTGTGTAGGCTGGGAAAAAAACAGGATCTGGTGTGAAAAGAGCAAAGATCTATATGACTTGCGGCAGAAGATGGTGGTTGTTCATGAACATCCAGGGCATCGAAAAACTTTCTTTATTGGACTATCCCGGCAAGTTGTGCTGCACAATATTCACAGGGGGCTGCAGCATGCGCTGTCCCTTTTGCCACAATGCTCCCCTGGTTTTGGGAAGCACAATTGAAGCCAATCGCATGGAATGGGATGAGCTCATTCAGTTTTTGATGAGCAGAACCGGGCTTTTGGATGCAGTCTGCATCAGCGGTGGCGAACCCACCCTACAGCAAGGCCTGGCTGACCGGATTCGGGAAATCAAGGGCTTGGGCTTTTTGGTCAAACTGGATACCAACGGCACTAACCCCAAGCTCATCAAAGAACTGGTGGATGCCGGATTGGTGGACTATATTGCACTGGATGTCAAAAATTCACCGGCAAAATATGCCGCAACGGCGGGAATGGACAGCTTTGACCTGGGCCCTGTCCAGGAAAGCGTGGAGTTTTTGCTTTCCAGCCCTGTGGACTATGAGTTCAGGACCACAGTAGTGAAAGAACTGCACGACGAGAATGATTTACTGGCCATCGCCCGCTGGCTCAAGGGGGCGAAGCGGTATTACCTGCAGCAGTTTGTGGATTCAGGCAATACCATCAAGCCGGGGCTGCATGCCTATCCCGCAGCTGAAATGGAGCGTTTTCGGCAAATAATCCAGCCTTTGATCCCATCGGTGGAATTGCGAGGAATTGGCTGAACAACTGTGGAGATGTCTATATATTGGATGTATATCGGCCAAAGCCCACAATATATTGTGGGTTTTGGCCTTGTTTTTGTTGACGCTGCCCGGCCAAGTGGTATATAATATGTAAAGAAAGTATAAAAAGATAGGAGAACAGGGTCATGTACAGAGTTGTCAAACGTGATGGTCAGATTGTGGATTTTGATTTATCGAAGATCAGTGCCGCAATTACCAAAGCATTCGAAGCCAGAGACAAAAACTACAATCCCGACATCATTGATTTTATTGCCCTTAAGGTTACAGCGCACTTTGAACCAAAGATCAAGGATTCTTTGATCCAGGTGGAGGACATCCAGGACAGTGTGGAAGAAGTGCTGATCCAGGCTGGCTATGCCGATGTGGCCAAAGCCTATATTCTCTACCGCAAACAGCGGGAAAAGATCCGCAACATGAAATCAACGATTCTGGATTACAAAGAAATCGTCGACAGTTACCTGCAGGTTACTGACTGGCGGGTAAAGGAGAATTCGACGGTTACATATTCTGTAGGTGGCTTGATTCTCAGCAATTCGGGAGCGATTACAGCCCACTATTGGCTGTCGGAAGTGTATGATCAGGAAATTGCCGATGCGCACCGCAATGCGGATATCCACATCCATGATTTGTCGATGCTTACCGGGTACTGTGCCGGCTGGTCATTGAAGCAGCTGATCCAGGAAGGCTTGGGAGGTGTGGACGGCAAGATCACTTCGGCGCCTGCGAAGCACCTTTCCACGTTGTGCAACCAGATGGTCAACTTCCTCGGCATCATGCAGAACGAGTGGGCGGGCGCCCAAGCGTTTTCTTCGTTTGACACTTACCTTGCGCCTTTTGTCAAGGTGGACAACCTGTCTTACTATGACGTGAAGCAGTGCATTGAATCATTTGTCTTTGGGGTGAATACGCCCAGCCGCTGGGGGACCCAGGCTCCTTTTTCCAATATCACATTGGATTGGACAGTCCCGGAGGATCTGGCAGACCAGCCGGCAATCGTTGGTGGCAAAGAAATGGATTTCAAGTACAAAGACTGCCAGATAGAAATGGATATGATCAACAGGGCGTTCATTGAGATCATGATCGAAGGGGATGCCAACGGCAGGGGATTCCAGTACCCGATTCCCACTTATTCCATTACCAAGGATTTTGACTGGTCTGATACGGAAAACAACCGCCTTTTGTTTGAAATGACGGCCAAATACGGCACGCCGTATTTCTCGAATTACATCAACAGCGACATGAAGCCCAGCGACATCCGGAGTATGTGCTGCCGGCTCCGCCTGGATTTACGGGAGCTTAGGAAAAAATACGGCGGCTATTTCGGCAGCGGCGAAAGCACCGGCTCCATCGGGGTGGTGACCATCAACATGCCGCGCATCGCGTATCTGTCCAAAGACAGGGATGATTTCTACCGGCGCTTGGACAAGATGATGGATTTGGCAGCCAGGTCCCTAAATGTCAAGCGCACTATCATCACCAAACTTCTGAATGAAGGGTTGTACCCGTATACCAAGCGTTATCTGGGCACATTTGAGAATCATTTTTCCACAATCGGCCTGGTGGGCATGAACGAAGCCGGGCTCAACGCCAATTGGCTGAGGAAAGATATGACCCACAAGGAAACTCAGGAGTTTGCCAAAGAAGTGCTAGTTCACATGCGGGACAGGCTGGCGGATTACCAGGTGGAGTATGGCGATTTGTACAATCTCGAAGCCACGCCTGCCGAGTCGACTGCTTACCGCCTGGCTAAGCATGACAAGGAACGGTTCCCGGATATCATCACAGCATCACAGGGCGAAACACCGTATTACACCAACAGTTCTCATCTGCCGGTGTCTTTTACCGACGACATCTTTTCAGCTTTGGACATTCAAGACGAATTGCAGACGATCTACACATCGGGAACCGTTTTCCACGCATTTGTAGGCGAACGGCTGCCCGACTGGCGATCAGCTGCAGCCCTGGTGCGGAAGATAGCCGAAAACTACAAACTGCCGTACTACACCGCCTCGCCCACCTACTCTGTGTGCAAGGATCACGGTTATCTGAAAGGCGAGCAGTGGACATGCCCCCACTGCGGCGCCAAGACCGAAGTCTACAGCCGGATAACCGGCTATTACCGCCCGGTGCAGAACTGGAATGACGGAAAAGTGCAGGAATACAAAGAACGCAAAGTATACCGGATTTGTGTCGGCACTGTGCATGAGGCGGCACCCAAACAGCCGGCGGTGGAAAAGCCGAAGCGGGTGATGCTGTTTACCACCAAGTTCTGCCCTAACTGTACTACCGCTGTGGACATGCTGAAAAAGACAGGGATTACGTTTATCAAGATTGATGCGGGGCAGCAGCCCGAACTGGCGGCAAAATATGATGTGATGCAGGCCCCCACGTTAGTGGTGGTGCAGGGAGACAAGGCCGCACAGTACTCCGGCACAAACGAGATCCGCAAGTTCATTGATCAAGAAACCCAGGCAAGGGAGGATTTCGAGCATCAGGAAGCCCTGCCCTTGGGATAAACAGAAAGGTGCATCGCCGATGCTCCTTTTCTTTTTGAAGACTTATGTAGTAGATAATTCCTCCTAGATTTGGCGCCTTTGCAGGAATAGTGGCACAATTGATAGAATTGTTGATCCACAAAACGAGGGGTGCTGCTATGATCAAAAGTAGTTTCAAGTGGTCCAGTGCTGCTTGTGCAATGGTGTCTATCATAATTGGTGACATGCCCGGAAGGAATCCGCCAACGTGTTTTTAACACACGTTGGCGGTTGTTTTTACACAAAGGTCTTATCTTTTGGCCAACCTGGACAGAACCTGTGAAGCAGCGATCCCGAAAACCAGATTTCCAAAAAGATACACCACACTTGTGGCAAAGTCTGGCTGCAGGATTTCAACGGGTACTACAAATTTGGCCAACACGCCGTAGAATAAGAAATAAATGGTCATTCCAAGCAAAAGCCCCTTCAGCAGCAGGTAATCCGTGCCGATTTTTTGCAGACAATACGATGTAATGAACGCCAAAATTGTGCTTAGGGAATAGTGCTGCACCATACCCAACAGTTGGGCGGGCAGTGAAGTGAAGTCCAGGCCCGGCCTGATAAAAATGTATGCACCAATCTGGAACGGGGTGATCTTGGCAATTCCCAACAAATAGAAGAACCATACAAAAACTTGGTACGCAGTCCCTCCTACCAGTGCGGTAATAACGCCTAAAACAGCTGTATCACTATGGTTTTTCATTGTATTCTCCCTGTTGGTGTTCATTTTTAGCGCGTGTCCATGGCGGCACATCAGACGGTATAAGGGTAGTCTTTCCAAAAAATAGGATGAGCATACCAATGCATACCTTCAAGATGCGTTTCCGTGATTGCGAAGTAGCATGGATGCTGGCATTGGATAAATGGGCATAATACGAGCTTTTTGGAGAAAATCTCTGGTATTTCGATGTTTAACTTTATTGCATTCAATGTTAAAATATTACTTGAGTGCTTATAAGCGCGTTCCACAGCCCATTAAGCCTCAGATGTTGTGGTAGTCGCATAATAATCTTAGTAAGGAAGTGGTTAATGATGAATTGGCTTATCCTAGTTTTCTTTGCAAGCGCACTCGCTTTAGCGTATGCAGCACTGAACTTCTATTCAGTGAAAAGGCTCGATGAAGGCACTGACCTAATGAAAAGCATTGCCTCACGGATCCGGATGGGCGCTATTACGTTTCTAAATTATGAGTTTCGCATAATCGCTATCGTTGCCATTGTTGTTGCAGTGCTGATGGGGCTGGTTGTCGGTTGGTATGTGGCGGTAGCTTTTGCCATTGGCGCATTCATGAGTTCACTGGCGGCAGTAGTAGGCATGCGGATTGCCACCTATGCGAATGTGCGTGTTTCGAATACAGCGAGGACCACAAAGAAACTCGGGCAAACCCTGAAGGTAGCCTTTAGAGGTGGCTCGGTAATGGGGCTTTGCGTTGGCGGTTTTGCCCTTCTCGGCTTGGTGATAATTTACGTAGTTTTTGGTATTTTACTTAAACAGCTGTCTGTTGAAAACGTGTACTTCGTCCGCAATTGGCTGGGGATTGAGTTTTCTCCGTTCACCATGACTATTTCCGGCTATGCGCTTGGTTGTTCGATCATCGCTATGTTTTTCCGGGTGGGCGGCGGCATCTACACAAAAGCGGCGGATATGGGCGCTGACTTGGTTGGCAAAACAGAAGCCGGCATTCCGGAGGATGATCCGCGGAACCCCGCCACGATTGCTGATAATGTTGGCGACAACGTGGGAGACGTTGCCGGCCTTGGATCAGATTTGTTGGAAAGCTATGTCGGCGCTATAGCTTCTGCAGTGATTCTCGCTTTTCACATGTTTCTTTCCAGTGAGGCGAGAAATGGCGGAATTACTCACTCCGTACTGGAAAAAATGTTTATGTATCCCATCGTTCTGGCCGGTTTTGGCGTGATCGCCTGTGTGGTCGGTATTGCATACATCCTTTTGAAAGAACTGTCTGAGGATCCCCGCAGAGAGCTGAACGTATCTACTTTTGTATCAGCAGGCCTGACTATTGCGCTGGCTGGTGTGATGAGTTGGTCGATGTTCAGGGGAGAGGACTTGTCCGGCCTGAGTTTTAACATGGGGCCTCTGTCCCCTTGGCTTGCTTCCGTACTGGGGATAGTTGCCGGAGTGGTGATTGGGTTTATTGCCGAATACTACACCAGTTATGATTTTGCACCCACCAAGAGTATTGCTGGTGCCAGCATTGAAGGTCCTGCCTTGACCATTACCCAGGGTATGGCTGTCGGCATGCGCTCCACAATGGCGCCCGTGTTGTTATTGGGAGCAACTGTTATAGCGGCCTACGGTGTGGCCGGTATGTACGGTATCGCCATGGCAGCTGTCGGCATGCTTTCCTTTGTTGTCACTACAGTTACCATTGATACTTACGGGCCTATTTCCGACAATGCCGGCGGTATTGCGGAGATGAGCCAACTGGATCATGATGTCCGCATGATTACGGACAAGCTTGATTCAGTAGGCAATACCACTGCCGCCATTGGTAAAGGTTTTGCCATCGGGTCTGCAGCCTTGGCCGCCACATCCCTGATGGTTTCCTATATCTTCTCGTTCTCACCACCGGATGTGGATCCGCTCTTGAACATCATTAACCCAATGACACTGGTCGGTGCAATGGTTGGCACTGCGCTTCCATATCTCTTCTCCGGCATCCTGATTGAGGCTGTTACCAATGCAGCGCGGCAGATGGTCGACGAGGTCCGGCGTCAGTTTAAGGAGAAGCCGGGCATCCTGGACGGAACCGAAGAGCCTGATGTCAATTCCTGTATCAGCATTGCTTCCGAAGGAGCCCTTCAGGAAATGAAGCTGCCAACCTATATGGCGGTTCTCTTTCCTATCCTGGGAGGATTCATATTTGGAGCTGACTTTGTAGGTGGTGCATTGATCGGTTCAATTATGTCGGCGATCATGTTGGCCTTGTACTGCGGAAATGCCGGCGGTGCCTGGGATAACGGCAAAAAAATGATCGAATCGGGTTCCATGGAGGGGCACAACAAAGGCAGCCAGGCTCATGCGGCTGCCGTTGTGGGTGACACGGTAGGTGATCCTCTTAAGGATACTGTTGGCCCATCCCTCGATATTCTGATCAAAATCATGTCTACCATCTCTTTGATTGCAGTCGCTATTTTCTCGAAGTACAATCTCTTTGCTTGGCTGGCAAGCCTGTTCTAACAATGTGGCATTCAGCCTGACTGGCAGCCTGAATCTCTTTCATAACCAGATTTCCAATCTTAGCCCTCTGGCTGGGTTAACGAATCTGGTGGATCCAGTTAACTAGGATCGTGTACCAAAAGCCCATCACCTGATGGGCTTTTGACAGTCTGAAGAGGTATTCAACCACATCCCTGCTGCTGATTGACCCGTCTGCATCAAAAAGCTCCGATGTATTGCCCAGAGACATTTCGGGCTGCTGCAGAACAGGCATATCCAAGAACATGAGCACTTTGGATCGAAAGGCTGTATACTCAGCTGGAGAATCGGCGTCATAATCCTGGTTGTAGAGGGGGAGACTGCCGATTTCGATGATCTCGGTTGTATATCCATCTGGAAACAGTTTGGCGGCATTTTCAGCGGCCTTCCTGGAAAAAGACTCCTTGCGCAGACTCCCAACCGCAATACCAATTTTTCCATGAGTAACTGTCGCAAAGGAAGATCGTTTTTTTTGTCGAACACTTTCTAGTAGGCAGTTATTGCCATCAATCCATAATGAGGGATGGTTAGGCCGCATGGACTATGTTCATCGATGGGTACGGGCGCTGGCTTTTGCAGTGATATTTATCGTGCTGCTCACGGGTTCATCCCGAAGCTTCTCGGAATTGCGTGTGGAGCAAATTGGCAATAGGCTCCAGGCTGGAGAAGGATATCTGGAGATAATGGGGCCGATGGTCTTTATGCATCTCAAGGGCACTCCCTATGAGATGGGGCTTCAACATGGAACGCTGCTTGCACATTTAATTCCCGCAGAGGAACTGCTGCAGATGAAAGATGAGCTGAATCCGTTGAACGCTCAAAGCTCAGGATTTGATCGGCTCGTTCAGGGTTTTAAAAAATTCTACTTTCAGTACAAGATGGCTCCTTGGATTCGCAGAAATATCCCGGAGTATTTATTTTTGGAGCTCGAGGGTATTGCTCATGGAGTGAGTGGGGGGAAAGACACTGATCCCATGGATGTTATTATCGGCAATGTGTATCAGGATCTGAGCATGACCTTTGGCTGTACCTCCGTAGTGGCCTATGGTGAGGCCACAGCCGGCAGGTCCTTATACCATGCCCGCAACCTCGATAATCCATCCATGGTGGATTGGGCGCAATATGGCTATGTGGTAGTTTTTGAACCGGATCAAGGATATCCATTTATCACCCACATATACCCGATTCAAGCTGGTACCATGCAGGCCATGAACAACCAAGAAATTACTGTTTCCATGAATTATTCATTGGTGGATCAGGCTGACAACTCCCTCGATGGTATGGCCATGGTCTTTTTGATGCGTCAAATAGTGCAATATGCATCAACCTTGGATGAAGCTATCGAGATT
>JAAYNP010000041.1 GCA_012520795.1 Bacillota bacterium | reverse complement strand
TAGGTGGTTTGGTTGGCAATTCCACAGGGTCATCGTATTCCTATAGCTACAGCCTTGGGAGTGTGGCTGCCAGCGGCAATTACGTTGGCGGTCTGATTGGAGTGGATTCCAATGGCGAGTACCTGTACTGCTATGCCCAAGGGAATGTGAAGGCAAGCGTGGGTGAAAGCAGCTATGTTGGCGGCTTGATTGGAGCATCCACCGAGACCCAAGTTCGTATTTGCTTTGCCACAGGATCAGTAAAAGGCTTCGATAATGTTGGCGGTTTGGTAGGTAGTTTAAGTTCAAGTGCAGTCATAGCGGATTGTTTTGCTGCCGGCCAAGTAGAGGGAAGGTACAATAAAGGCGGCTTGGCAGGGGCGAATTACGGCCAAATCAGTAACTGTTATGCGATAGGCAATATCTCTGAACCGTCCATCTGGACAGGAGGGTTAGTAGGAGGCAACGATGATTCTGCTGTGGTATCCAATAGTTTTTACGATGAGGAGACCACTGGACAAAAGGACACCGGTAAAGGTGAACCAAAGACTACTGCCGAAATGATGCAGCAGGAAACATATACTGGATGGGATTTTGGCGAAACCTGGGATATTGATGAGGGGGTTTCTTATCCATATCTGAAGCGGCTGCCCAATCCCTATTTCTGAACCCTACCCTTTCTTTAACTAGGTTGTTTGAAAATCCATTCTGGGCCAGTTGGCCTGTGGCTTTAAGCAATAGAGCAAATGTTGGGAGTGATTGCCATGTATGATGTCGATTTGGAGCAATTTTGGAAAGATGATCAACTTGCCCATGAGGAGAACTGCTTCAGCAAGCGGGCACCCCAAGTGGCCCTTGGCATTCGTATGAGCGATGAATGCGTCTTTGCTGAGCTTGGTGAAGAGGGCGAACCTTGGGGTTATACTCCCCGGGAACGCCGGATCGAGCTTAACAAGCGCTATAACGATAAAGCGGAAAAGATTGTGGGTAAAAGGCTTTTACGGGAGAATTTCCCGCTGCCGGAGGAAGTCCATCCACCGATTCGGGACATTACAGAGGTGTTCGGCTGTAAGCGGGAATATCGGGGAGGCACAACCTGGGTGCACCCATCCTGCAGTACTCCGGAAGAGCTGAGGGCAATTCTGGACCGTGTGGAAAGGATGGATATCCGCAGCTTCATCCTGCCGGAAAACTGGGAGGAAGAAAAGCGGCGCATCTACGAGATGTATGGCAAGAAAACGTCTTTGTGGAGAAGTGTCAGAGGGCCGGTAACACTGGCTACCAGCATCTACGGAACCGAAAACCTGATTTTTCTCTTGTTCGATGAGCCTGGCTTGGCGGAGCGCTTCAGCCGTGTGATTTCCGATGTGATCTTTGAGATGGCCGCCATCATGGACGAAGAGGCAGGATATGCGCCGGGGGAAGCGCCGCCCGGATTTCAATTCAACGATGATAACTGCTGCCTTTTGACACCAGAGATGTATGAATCCTTTGGCTATCCGATTCTGAAACGAATATTTGATCACTGGTCTCCCAAGCCCGGTGATTTCCGCTATCAGCATTCGGATTCAGACATGAAGCATCTGATTCCGATTTTAGCCAGATTGAACCTGACCGGCTGCAACTTCGGCCCTACAGTTTTGGTGGAGGACATCCGCAGATACATGCCTAATACTCGTATTGATGGCTGTTTATCGCCGATCACTTTTATGTACAATGACGAAAAAGAGATCATTGCCCAAGTAAGGCGTGACTGCGAGGCGGCAAGAGAATCACGGGGGCTGTGTTTTTCCACTGCAGGCTCCATCAACAACGGAAGCCTGCTTACAAGCATGCGGGTTGTAATGTGGGCGATTCAGACGTACGGCAGGTACTAAAAGGTTCATATGCTGTATTTGAAACTCAAGATCCGCAATTTTTCGCCCAACAACCGCAATACTAATATGGTGTTAACTGTGTTACAATTAGATTACAATCTAAAGCTTGGAAGTCCGAATGCAGGCTGTTCTTTCGTAACTGTAAACCCGCTGCGATCAGGTTAAATTTTTTCGCATTTTTGGCAGGTAATACTTGATCATCTATGGAATATTAATACTGCCATCAAGCATTAAAAGGAGGGTATATATGAAGAAGAATGTCTGGTTGGTACTGTTGGTATTGCTGTTGTTGTCTGGTACAGTTTTCGCGAGTGATTATCAACCTCGTCCCGGTGTCCTCAGCCCAGATGAAGTGGATTTTGGGGGCAAGACTGTCAACATTTTGATCCGTGACGTGACTTGGGTAATCTCCAACGGCGGGAAACCCAATACCGAAAGGGCAGCGGAAGCTGAGGAACTATTCAACGTCAAGATTTCGACTGAGGAGTTCGGTTCGTATGAAACCCTGGTCGCCCGGGTTATGTCCGGGGACGCCGCATACGACATTTTCAGGTACAATCACCGCTCCGGGTATTTCCCAATGGTATCTGGCGGAATGCTGTACCCCATGAGCGATATTCTGCCGCCGGAATACTTTGAGGCACTGCCGCGGGCAGACCAGATCGCTATTGACACCCTGGCCTGGCAAGGGAAGTATTACGCTTTTGGCGTGATGCACGGCATATTCAATGCTTCAATGAACATTGTGGCTTACGACTATGAGCCGCTTGAACTTGCGGGCTTGGAAGACCCGTATGAGCTGTGGCTGCAGGGGAACTGGGATTACAAAGTCTTTGAAGAGTACTTGGTGGCATTGACTCAGGATACTGACGGCGATGGCGCGATCGACCAATATGGAATGTACGATCCCGGCACCGGCACTGCAGGGATAGTAAGGTTCTTGGCAGGATTTGCCAAAGTTGAATTCGCCCAGAAAGACGAGACTGGGAATTGGGTGTTTGCCCACGATCGGAATAAGCTGATCAACGGGTTGAACCTGCTGCACCACTGGCGCAATGAGCTGCAGGTCACCGGGTCTCCTGCGGTGTTCAACACCTCCCACTTGGCAGGCCTGCGCAACCGCATTGCCGCGGGTGATACTGATTACGGAATTGTGCCATATCCAATCGGTCCCGATGAGGACAGCCATTCTTTCTGGACATTTGACTATTCAAGCAACTATCTGCCGGTCAACAGTGCATATCCGGAAGGGATGATCGCACTGGTCGACTTCCTCTTCCGCGAAGAGGATTCCGAAGAATACCTGGATTTCTACATCAACAACTACATGGTATCCAGGGATCATATGAATGTGTATCAGGCCGGAGTCGATTCTTGGGCCGGCGAGGGTGACGCCTTCCAGAATGCCGGATTCTGGGATGTAATATCCGAAGTGATGGGTCAAGTGTCCGGCGGTGAGAAGGGTGCTGCTGCCGCCATTGACGAAGTGGCTCCCGAAGCACAGGCCTGGCTGAACGACCTGTTTGGCCTATAAAGACCTGTTTTGCCGATTACCAAGCCCTACTCGCCTGTCGAGCAGGGCTTTTTTACCAACCAGACCTGGTGAGACTGAAAGGTGGGAAACAATGCACAGAACAGTAAGATTGGTTTGTTTGGCCCTGCTGTTGCTGTATTTGGCAGCGGGTGCGGCAGAGGGATCCGGGACGGTTTTGGTGGAGTACAGCTGTGAAACCCCCATTGAGGGTGTCCAAGTGGCGGCAGGGGCGCCTGACGGCTCCCATTACTACATCACTGAAGCAGCAGTCGATCTGCCGGGGCTGCCGGAAGACAGCATGGAGCTTCTGGTGTGGTCGATGGATATCCGCTTTGACGAAGAAGGGGCCGGCTTTACACCCGTAGCCACAGACGGCAGGCTTGGCACCTGTATCCGCTCCCATACCAGGCGAGAGCAGTACCATTTGGCTGTGCAGGCTGGCAATACAGTATTCTCACCTATGGTGGAAGTTGAGCGGGGGCAGTGGTATCATCTGGAGCTGATGGGCAAGTACAGCGCGCCTGACTCTTTTATGTACCTGCTTTTGTGGCGCTACAGCGAGCAGGGCGAACGCACTGATTTGCAAATCTTTACCAATGTCAACAGGCGGCAGCTGAATGCCAATGTGGGGCAGGGTGCCAGCCTAATCAGGCTTGAGCCGCATACAAGTGTGGATAATATCAAAGTGTTCAAACCGGCGGCGGATTCCTTGACTCTCAGCGCCAACTCGGATCTGGTAGTTGCCGGCCAACAGCTGCAGCTTACCGTGGAGGGCTTCCGTTATGGGATTCCCCTTACGCTGCAGGAGTCTGTTTCCTACCGGATCTATGATCCCAGCGGTGCACTGCTTGACAGTCCGGAAATTACGGTGGACAGCAGTGGTGTTCTGCAGGCAGCAGCGTTTGTGCCGGATCAGGAGGTCATTGTTGAGGCCGTGGACATAGGCGGGGCTGTCAGCAATCCGGTGAGAGTAGCCATAAAATCCAACAGCATCCTGCAGATTGTCTCCGCCGGCTTTAACAGGGAACAGACTCAGCTTGTCGATCTTGAGGTGGTCAAGAATTCTGCCTGCGACTGTCCGGCAGTCTTGGTGATTGAGGTGTACAATCCGGAGGGCAGTCTGTATGAGAGGGCATACCGGCCGGTCGACTCAGGAAGCATCCCGATCAAAGAGCCGGTTTTCCTGCCTGTCGGCTATGCGCTGCCTGAGCAGTTTGATGAGCAGTGGCAGCTTGCAGTCAGATTTGTCTCAAGCCTGGATTAGGATCTCATGAATGACGTTGGAGGTAAGGACATGAGTAAAAGGGTATTGAAGTATTTCAACTGTACCTTGGTATTGGCCCTGCTGTTCGCCGTCGGTGCCGCAGCGGCACAGGGGTACAGTGTCCCCGACAGCCCCAGTGTAGTATACAACTTTAACCTGAACTGGAAGTTTTACAAGCCGGCGGCCAATACCTGGCCGCTGCAGTCGGCCATGAACGGGGTTGTGGATGGAGAGGGGCGGCACTTTTATGAGCCGGGTTACGACGATTCGGCGTGGGAGAGTGTGAGTCTGCCCCATACGTTCAATGACGTGGACTCATTCCGCAACATTGCCAATGATGCCGGTGATATCGGCGTATGGAGGGGGATTGCCTTTTACCGTAAAACCTTCTCTTTGCCGGAAAGCGATGCAGGCAGGAAGGTGTTTATCGAGTTCGAGGGGATCCGCCAGGCGGCCTATGTCTACTTAAACGGTGTGATGGTGGGTTACTATGAGGCAGGGGTTGCGCCTTTTGGCTTTGATCTGACCAAGCACATAAAATTCGGTGAAGAAAATGTCCTGGCCCTGGCGGCAGACAACACCAGTTCGCGGGGAATGACCAATTTCATTGCTGAAACCCGCCCTGGTACAACGCCCGGCTCCAACAGCGGCGCGGCATTCCAATGGAATACGAAGGACTTTAACCCGGTGATGGGCGGGTTAACCCGCAATGTGAGGCTTTATGTCAAAAATGAGGTTTACCAGACGCTGCCCTTGTACAGCAATCTGAAGACAAAGGGCATTTATGTCTACCCGAGCAATATCGATGTGGCAAATGCATCTGCAACAATCAATGTGGAATCGGAAGTCAGGAATGAAAGCGGCCGGGACAAACGAGTATACCTGGAAGTGGCGGTGGTGGATCACGAAGGGCGCCTTGCCTACAATTTCACTTCTCCGCTGTATACTGTGGCAGCGGCCGGCGATTTGGATCAGGAGTATCCCACGGTTGTGCCCGCCGATGCTTATGATCGCAATCCGGCGCCGCTGGATACCGCCTCCAGGGATTCAATGGTAATCAGTGCAGCTGCCGATGTCAGCGGGCTTAGGCTGTGGAATGTTGACGACCCGTACCTATACAATGTTTATTGTGTATTAAGAGATGAAAACGGGCAGGCGCTTGATGTCAGTAAAGTCACCACCGGGTTTCGCAAAGTGGTGCTTGTCCCAGGCTTTGACGGTGGGGTATTCATCAATGATCAGCATGTGTGGCTTAGGGGTTATGCTCAAAGGGCCGCCAATGAATGGGCAGCCATCGGCATCG
>JAAYNP010000040.1 GCA_012520795.1 Bacillota bacterium | reverse complement strand
GGCTTGCCTATCGGCTTGAGGGCCGAAGCATAAGTCTGACCGTCCACAGGATCAGTGCGCCTGGGTGAAGCGATGCTGTAGATTACCATATCCACGGTTTGCAGATCGGCCTTGATTAAACTGGCGGTTTCTTGTTTGACTGCATTCGCAAAGGCATCACCGTTTATACTTTTGGCATACAAGCCGGCCCTGTGGGCTTCCTTTTCAAAGGCAGCCGTATTGTACCAGCCGGCACTGGCGGTTCTGGTTCCTGCAGCCGGGCGTTCATAGAAAACACCGATGGTATTGGCCTTTGCACCAAAAGCAGCAGCAATACGGGAGGCCAAGCCATAACCGGTGGAAGCTCCAATCACCAAGACATTTTTCAGCCCCGAGAGGGGTTTCTGTTTCCTGATATAATCAATCTGCTGTTGGACATTGGCTCCACAGCCGGCAGGATGGGCTGTCGTACAGATAAAACCGCGGAATTTCGGCTGCACAATCATATAACCACCCCATTCATGATTGAATCGGCAAATCAGGAGAGACGCTCAAGGCAGCATTTTTTATATTTAAAACCACTTTGGCAGGGGCACAGGGAATTCCTGCCCACATTCGCCCATACAGAGTCGTATTCCTGCCGCAGACTGCCTTTGACTTCATCCAAAGGGGCCTGTGCCTGGGCCAACCGCACCATCAACTGCATGAACGGTTCGATGTAGCTGAAAAACTGGCGGTAACCTTCGCACAGGGAATTCAGCCCGTCAATACGGTCTTTAGGGCACCCACCCCGGCAGACAAACAAAACCGGGCAGCCCCGACACCTTTCCGCCAATCCCATCCGCTTTTGCTGCCCGAAGACCTTTGCTTTCCTGCCCTGTGTTAGTATCACCAAATCCTGTTCATGGATGCTGCCGAGTAAATATTCACTGCTGACAAAATGGTCGCAGGCGTAAAGATCACCGTTGTGTTCCAGGGCAAAGGCCTGCCCGCACTCTTCACTGAATGTGCAGAGCCTTCCCGGGAGACCGCTCCAGGCTGCAAAGCTTTCCTCCAGGATTTGAATGGAAATCCAGCCCACATCATTTAACAGCCATTGATCAAAAACGGCTGTTAAAAACTTTCCATATTCCCGCCCGCTGATACTTTCACCGCTTAACCGGCCGCCGGCATCCAATTCCACAATGGGGATAAGCTGAATAAACCGGGCCCCAAGCTCCCGGAAAAACCGGTAAACCTCCACCGGTTCGCTGACATTTCCTGCATTGACCGTGCAGAGCAGATTATGGTCCACACCGTGCTTTTGCAAGAGCTCAAGCCCGGCTGTAACCTGCTCACATGTAGGCTGCCCCCGGCGATCTTTCCGGTAGCGATCATGCAGCCGGGGAGGCCCGTCCAGACTGATGCCTACCAGGAACTGATGCTCGCAAAAAAACCGGCACCAGGCCTCATCCAGCAATGTGCCGTTGGTCTGGATCGCATTTTCCCCCCGCCAGCCTTCAGGAAGGTATTTTTTCTGTAGTACCACTGCTTTGGCAAAAAAGTCAAGGCCAAGAAGGGTCGGTTCCCCTCCCTGCCAGGCAAAATGCACTACAGGCCCCGGTTGGGATGCAATATATTGTTTAATAAACAGCTCCAGTGTTTCATCTGTCATCCGGAAATCTTTCTGCTCCGGATAGAGTTCAGTCTTGGACAGGTAGAAACAGTAATCACAGGCCAGGTTGCAGACTGGCCCGATCGGTTTGACAACAACGCTGTACACTGCTTACAGCTCCTCCGGCCCTACATCGGCGCCTAAAGGCCCTAGTCCTGCCTTTTCATAAAACACCGGGCCTTTGGCCCAGGCAGCCGCCAAGTGCATGAACAGCTCCGTTTTCATCTGTTCCCTGATTGCCGCATGTTGGGGATCGTCATAAAGGTTGTGCCATTCATTAGGATCCGTTTTGAGGCAGTACAATTCGCCTTGTGTTTGATCCACTTTGCCAACTGCATCCGTCAGCGGCCCTGGCAAATACAGAATCAGCTTCCAATCTTTCTTGCGCCACATATATGCCGCGGTCCCAAACTGCCGGTTTGGCGCTCCACCGTAAAACTCGCAGAAACCTCCCAACCGTTTAGTATCGCCCAAAAGATCCAAACCGGGCATGCGTGGATCCTGCGGGATCCCCACCAGATTCTTGATGGTTGGAATAATGTCCACCAATTCAGCGGGGCGATCATCAACGGTTCCCTGCTTGGCTTGGGGGATCACACTGCCGGAGATGATCAGCGGCACCCGGACACTGCTGTCATAAAGGCAGTACTTGCTGAACATGTGCCGGCGCTCACCCATCATATCACCGTGGTCGGAGCAGAAAACGATGATGCTGTTCTCAAGCCT
>JAAYNP010000039.1 GCA_012520795.1 Bacillota bacterium | reverse complement strand
GTGGGCTCCAGTATCAACAAGCGGCGCTGGCCGTTTAGCTTGAGATTCTATCATTTTATAATCCAAGCTGTGATGGTGGTGTTCCTGGTGTATTTGTGGACGTGGAATTTGGTTGGGGTGTAGGTGGCCTATCTTACGGTGGTATGTTAGACACACTTTTATCATGATCCGAGCCATAAATGTTCCTAAATTTTTCATTGCATAAAAAACTTGTAATTGTGCAGGATTTTGTATTCCATTTGTGTAAAATTAACGTACAAGCAACATCGTTCTAACATAGGGGTGTGTCTGATGGGATAGAGTACATAGCCCATGTTCGTAGAGATGAGAATGGCAACTGGGCAAATCCCCATCCGTTAAGAGAACATTTAATGTACACAGGAGAGGTGGCCGGCAGATTTGCCTCTAAGTTTAACTCCGAAATGTGGGGGAAGCTAGCTGGGGTTGCGCATGATGCGGGAAAAGGAAGAGAAACCTGGCAAAACTATCTTAGGTTGAAGAGTGGCTATTTTGACGAGGAAGCCCATTTGGAAGGGAAACCTGGCAAAATACCACATGCAATTTACGGAGCTAAACTTGTTGAAGAGATCCATGGAAAAGAAATAGGAAGGGTTATATCATATTGTATTGCAGGCCATCATGCTGGCCTGCAGGATTGGGCAAGTTCTGAGGGTACTGGGAGAGCATCACTGGAATACCAGTTAGCCCGAGTGGAAGGATTAGATGAGATTGAGCACTTTATAAGGAATGCGGTAAAATCTACAAAACCGGCAACAACACCATGGGCATTTAGTGGCCAAGGCCTAGATATCTCCCTGTGGATTAGGATGTTATACTCGTGTTTGGTTGATGCAGATTTTCTTGATACAGAAGCCTACATGGATCAATCAAGGGCACAATTGCGTCATGGATATTGCTCCATACCTGAATTGTTGGAGCGGCTAAATGATTATTATGACAAATTGGTTACTAAATCAAAGAAAAAGAACGCACCGATAAATGACATTCGACAGAAGATCCGACAACGCTGTGTAAGTATGGCCAAGGAAAAGCAAGGAATATTTTCGCTTTCAGTACCGACTGGAGGCGGTAAAACACTATCCAGTCTTGCTTTTGCTCTTGAGCATGCTAAGGCACACTCCATGGATCGAGTTATTTATGTGATTCCGTACACAAGCATTATCGAACAAAATGCAGAGGTTTTTAGAAAAGCTTTAGGAGATGATCAAGTAGTCGAGCATCACTCAAGCATAATAGAAGAGGATTTGACACCAAGATTACGCCTGGCGGCCGAGAACTGGGATGCACCAGTAATTGTTACTACATCAGTACAGTTCTTTGAGTCGCTTTTTTCATCAAGTCCCAGTCGCTGCCGAAAACTGCACAACATAGCTAACTCGGTTGTGATACTGGATGAAGCCCAACTCCTGCCAATTGAGTATTTGGGCCCGATTTTAGAAACCATGCAGTTATTAGTAGACTACTATCGTGTGACCATAGTCATATGCACGGCCACCCAACCAGCACTGTCGGAACGCATAGTTGAAGGCCATATCTTTAAGGGATTAAAAAATACTCGTGAAATAATTGGGAGTGAGGACGAGGTTAGGGAACTGTATAATTCTCTAAAAAGAGTACGCGTCAGTTTTCCTGATGATCTCAACAAACCTTCCACATGGGAAGAAATTGCTAAACAACTAGTTCAACACGAACAAGTTCTATGTGTAGTCTCTGATCGAAAGAGCTGTCGGGAATTGCATGCCCTTATGCCTGAAGGCACATATCATCTATCGGCATTGATGTGTGGACAACACCGGAGCGAGACTATACAAGAAATCATAGAAAAACTGGAACGCAATGAGACTTGCCGGGTTATCAGCACTCAGTTAGTGGAAGCAGGTGTAGATCTGGATTTCCCGGTAGTATATAGAGCTTTTGCTGGATTAGATTCCATTGCCCAAGCGGCCGGCCGATGTAATCGTGAAGGTAGACTGCCCACACCGGGCGAGGTAATAGTGTTCATTCCTCCTAAACAACCGCCTCCCGGCCTTTTGCGCAAGGCTGAACAAACAACACGAGATTTACTGTCTACTAGGGATCAGGTTGATCCTTTAGATCATAGAATTTATGAGCACTATTTTACCCAACTGTACTGGAAAGCAAATTCATTGGATACAAAAGATATAGCTGCGCTTTTTAGACCAACACGGTCAGATTTGGGCATCTTCTTTAGAACCGCATCGGAAAGATTTCAAATTATTGATAGCACAAGGCAAAGAACGGTTTTGGTCCGTTATGGAAAAGGAAATGAATTGATAGATCTGCTTAAATATAAAGGGCCTGATCGCAGTTTGATGCGCCAATTGCAAAGATACGCTGTCAATATCTACGTAGAACAATTTAACACTCTGCTCATGCGTGGATCAATTGAAGCAGTGCAGCCGGAGATTTACGCGATGACCTCTGAAATAGAATATGATCACACCCTTGGACTGATGGTTGAGGATATAGTTTTTGACCCTACGGATCTCATAATCTAGGAAGGAGTTGAAAAAATGCACAACTGGTGTTTGGAGGTGTGGGGAGATTATGCGTGTTTCACACGGCCAGAGATGAAGGTAGAGCGAGTAAGCTATGATGTAATGACCCCATCTGCGGCCAGGGCTATTTTTGAGGCAATTCTATGGAAACCTGACCTCCGGTGGAACATAACCAAAATTGAGGTTATGAATCCAATTAAATGGATTTCTATCCGCCGAAATGAGGTAGGCAGGGTAGTGCCCAAGCCAACGGAAGACCAGATGGCAGGAGTAAGCGGCCCGCCCATGGGCATCTTTATCGAGTTTGTGCGTCAGCAGCGAGCCGGTTTATTGCTTCGGGATGTTAGATATAGAATCCATGGCTATTTTGATGTCATCAAGCCTGGGTTAACAAATGAAGTCTCGGCAAAGTATGCGGCCATGTTTGAACGACGAGCGAAAAAGGGTCAGTGTTTTCATCGTCCTTATCTTGGCTGTCGGGAATTTGCCTGCTACTTCCGATTGGCCGACCCGAGTGAAGAGAAAGAACAGCCTATCAATGAGACTCGTGATTTGGGCTTCATGTTATACGATCTCGATTTCGAAAAAGATCCAGACAACCCACCAGCGCAGTTTTTCCGGGCTTTCATGAAGCAAGGTGTTATCAATACGGATCGTAGGGAAGTGGAGGTGAGAGGATGATCCTTCAATCACTCAAAGGCTACTATGATCGGGTTGCTGCTGATCCCGGCAGCGGTATACCCCAGCCCGGCTGGGAGTATAAGGAAATATGTTTCTTAATTGTGGTTGACGATAAAGGTAACTTTATAGATGTAGAAGATACGCGCGAACTAGTTGAAGGACGTCTTGTTCCCAAGGCATTTCTAGTGCCACAATCAGCACCGAGGTCTGGGACAAAAAGCTATCAAACGACGTTCTTGTTATGGGATCACGGGGGATATGTGTTGGGTATAACGAATAGTCAAGATAAAGCGGAATTAGCGTTAAATCAACATAAAACCTGGTTGGATTTCTTAAGTAAGTTACCTGACGAATTGCTTAAAGATGCTGGTGTAATCGCAGTACGGGAATTTTACAATAACGATGGTGTTGCTCGAGTTATGGAATCACATTTAGCAGATGAGATTATGAAAAATGCCTACAGAAATTTCTCATTTCGTTTGTTGGATGACCTGGTTCCAGTTCCTTGTCGACCAAATATAAAACAGTATGTAGATCGTAGTATTACAGACCGGTTGTCAGGCAATGAAGAGCATGGGGTGTGTATGATAACTGGCGAATATGGACCCATAGCCAGGATACACAGTAAGACCTACATTACTAGAGATTCTCACACTTTGGTTGGTGTTCAAAAGAATAGAGGTTTTGATTCGTATGGAAAGGAACAAGGATATAACAGTCCGATAATTAAATCAACGGAGTTTTCATATACGACGGCTCTCAATACACTTCTTAAGAAAGATTCACGTCAACGCCTTTTGATAGGGGATGCAACCACAGTTTTTTGGTCTGAGAAACCGACTGACTTTGAGTCAGATTTCCCAATGTTTTTTCAGCACCCAGAAAAAGATGATCCGGCAGCACATACGGAAAAAATAAGAGCGCTGTATGATTCAATTAACACTGGAGCTTATGTTGAACATGATGGGGATACGATGTTTTACATACTCGGTTTATCACCAAACTCAGCCAGGATATCCGTTCGTTTTTGGCATATGGGGACCATCTCTGAATTTGCAATACGGATCAAAGAGTACTTTGATGACTTCAAGATCATAAAACCGCCTAGCGAACCTGAATTCTACTCTATTTGGCAAGTCCTGGTTAATATAGCCGTACAGAATAAAAGTGCCAATATACCTCCAAATCTTGCCGGGGAATTTATGAGATCAATCTTAGATGGGACACCTTATCCAAATACGCTACTTCAAGCGGCGCTGCGCCGCATTAAGAGTGATGCGGAATATCGCGTTAAACCGGTTCGGGCGGCTTTAATCAAAGCTTATCTAAGTCGGTACTACCGGTTTTATCCAAATCAAAAATATAAGGAGGTAGGGATAGAATTGGATATCAACCAGCCATCAACAGGTTATCAATTGGGGAGATTGTTTGCTGTTTTGGAGAAGATTCAGGAGGAAGCTAATCCGGGGATTAACACAACGATTCGGGAACGTTATTATGGGGCAGCCTGTGCAACGCCAGTAACTGTATTCGCAAATTTGATGCGTCTTAAAAATCACCATTTGGCCAAGCTGGAAAATAAAGGCCGAGCCACAAATTTTGAAAAGCTCCTCGGGGAGATTATTGAAAAGGTTTATGATTTCCCAGCTCATTTAGATTTACATGAGCAGGGAAGGTTTGCGATTGGGTATTATCATCAAAGGCAAGCGTTTTTCGTGAAGAAAGATCAGCAAAACGCGATTAATGAATAAAACTCTGAAAGGATGTGTCTCTGTGAATAATCGTGTACAGAATCGCTATGACTTTATCCTTCTGTTTGACGTGAAAGACGGTAACCCGAATGGTGATCCGGATGCCGGCAATTTACCACGAATTGATGCCGAAACTGGTCATGGACTGGTCACCGATGTTTGTTTAAAGAGAAAGATCAGGAATTACGTTGGTTTTAGAAGAGGAGAGCAACCTCCATTCAGTATTTTTGTCAAAGAGAAAAGTGTGCTGAATAAGACTATCGAACAGGCGTATATTAGTTTGGGAATCGACCTGGAAAAGGATCCGGCAGACTCTAAGGATGGCAAAAAACGCAACAAGAAAGGTCAAGGACAAGGCAGTGAAATAGATCGGGCGAGAGAGTTTCTATGCCAGAACTTCTACGATATCAGGACATTTGGAGCGGTTCTATCGACAGGTGCAAATGCCGGTCAAGTACGGGGCCCTGTACAATTGACCTTTGCCCGTTCTATAGATCCTATTGTTGCACTGGAGCATAGTATTACACGCTTGGCTGTTACCACTGAAACAGAAGCTGCAGAACAGGGTGGAGACAATCGCACAATGGGCCGGAAATTCACTGTGCCATACGGGTTATATCGTGCTTATGGGTTTGTATCTGCCCCCCTTGCAAATCAGACAGGTTTCACAGAAGAAGATTTAGAGTTGTTGTGGGAAAGCCTCATCAATATGTTTGAACATGATCGTTCTGCTGCTCGTGGATTGATGGGAACAAGGAAACTGGTTATTTTCAGACATGGTTCAGAGCTGGGGAATGCACCGGTACAGCAGCTCTTTGATGCTGTTTCTGTGAAGAGGAAAGATGAAACCAGGCCTGCCCGTGATTTTAGTGATTATGCAGTTTCCATTGCCAGGGAAATGATCCCGGATGGAGTAACCATGATCGAGAGGTTGTAGCCATTGTGGTTCACTATCAAGAAGAAGACTATCTAATGCTTTCTGGGATCCAGCATTTTGCCTTTTGTCCCAGGCAGTGGGCATTGATCCACATTGAGCAGCAATGGGAGGACAACATCTATACATATAGGGGACAGGAATTGCATGAAAAAGCAAATGATCCAGTAGCATCAGAAAAACGCGGCGATATTATTATTACAAGATCTGTTCCCATTGCCTCCAAGATTTTGGGAGTAAACGGTATAGCTGACGTAGTCGAGTTTCACAAAACGGACAAGCCCAGTGTCAAATTAAAGCGATGGTCAGGTTACTGGCATCCCATACCGGTGGAGTATAAGGTAGGAGGCCCAAAACCAACGAATTGTGATAAGCTTCAGCTTTGTGCTCAAGCGATCTGTTTAGAAGAAACCTTCAATGTAACAATAATGCATGGATACATCTTTTACGGAAGGAATAGAAGACGTCTTGAGGTTGATTTCTCTCAACAGTTAAGAGAGGAAACGCATACCGTTGCAAGAGAAATGCATCGGACATTTGCTTTGGGTAAAACTCCTAAAGCACAACCTACACGGGCATGTGAAAGGTGTTCTTTATTAGACCTCTGTCAACCTCACCTTTTTCAAAGACGAACCGTAAAAAGTTACTTGCGTTCTGCAATAGATGATAATGACCGGGGTGATGTTGTTGAGGAAGCTACTTAACACATTATATATAACTTCGCCTGAAGCACATCTTGGCAGAGATGGAGAGAACATCGTTGTTAGAATAGATGATGAAGTTAGGTTCCGGATTCCCATTCATAATTTGGAAAGTGTCGTCACCTTCGGCTATGTGGGTGCCAGTCCGAGCCTGATGTATCTTTGTGCTGAACGAGGAGTAGCATTATCATTCCTGTCTCCTAGTGGACGGTTGAGAGCTAAGATGGCAACACCAACCAAGGGGAATGTGCTGCTGCGGAGAAGACAGTATTACTTATCTGATGATGAAGAGGAGACCCTGGACTTAGCCAGAAATTTTGTATTTGGTAAGCTACACAACTGCCGTTCAGTTCTACGGAGATATCTGCGAGATTACAGTGATTCTGCAGGAGGCAAACATGTAGGTAGTGTTGTTACGAGGCTATCGATTCAGCTCGAAAAGTTGCTTAACGTTAATGATTTGGACGCTCTGCGAGGGATTGAAGGGGAGGGTGCGCGAACCTATTATGAGGTTTTTAATCATCTGATATTGGAGTCGAAAGAAGATTTCTACTTTGGAGGACGCAGTCGCAGGCCACCATTAGATCTGCCAAATGCAGTTCTTTCGTTCTTGTATAGTCTCCTGGCTCACGATTGTACCGCAGCATTGGAGACTGTTGGCTTGGACCCCCAAGTAGGTTTCTTACATCGTATTAGGCCTGGACGCAACAGTTTAGCTCTCGATTTAATGGAGGAGTTACGGCCATATCTGGTGGACAGGTTAACACTTACATTGATTAACAATCGCCAAATCAATGCCAAAGACTTCATAGTGAAGGAAAGTGGAGCTGTGCTGCTGAACGACGAAGGGAGAAAGAAAGTCATAGATGCTTGGCAAACCCGAAAACAGCAGCTTATAACTCATCCTTATATGCAAGAACGAATTGAACTAGGACTCATTGCACATGCACAGGCAATGCTGTTGGCTAGATGTATTCGTGGCGATCTGGAGGCCTATCCGCCATTTCTATGGAAATGATGTGATGAAAGATGATGGTTTTGATTACTTATGATGTAAACACAGAAGATGCTGATGGAAAGAGAAGGCTAAGGCTGGTTGCTAAAACCTGTGTTGATTACGGGCAACGGGTACAGCACTCTGTCTTCGAATGTTTGGTCGATCCAGTGGAATTTCAAAAATTGAGGACAAGGTTAGAATCTATTATTGATGTGGAAAAGGATAGCTTACGTTACTATTATCTGGGAAGCAACTGGAAAAGGAGGGTTGAACACGTAGGGGCAAAGGAAACTTATGATCCTGAAGGAACGCTGACAATTTAACAGTGCGAACATGAAGTGAACATGAAAACACCAGGGAGTTCGCACCAGGCTCCCCATGCTGGATAGAGATAGAATTCGGTTGAAATAGATGCTCGTACAAAGCAAAAAAACCTCGGTTCGCACAAAACACTTCTACAGACCTGATATAGACAGGATTTGAGACCTATACTGTCGCACCCCGTGCGGGTGCGTGGATTGAAACGAGCTTGTACCAGGTCAGAACGAGATCACAACCAGTCGCACCCCGTGCGGGTGCGTGGATTG
>JAAYNP010000038.1 GCA_012520795.1 Bacillota bacterium | reverse complement strand
TGAACATCCCGGGATCCAGTTCAAAATAGCGTTCGTAAAACTGAAGGCAATAGACAGTCGCCACACCTACCGAGAGGCCGTGCTGGGGCGGCTCAACCCCATCTTGCAGCTGCATCATCTCCCAATAATGGGACATGCTGTGCTCGTTGGAGGCCACCGGACGGGTATGCCCGATGACCAGTATGGTCAAGCCGGAAAGGATCAGTCCTTCGATCAAAGCCCGGGTTCCTTCAATGGTGCGGCGTTTGATCTGATCCACATTCTCGATGCACTGTTCCACAGCCTGGGTGACAATGCCGATGCATGCCGGGCAGACCACTTCCCCGTTGATGATCGACCCCAAAAGCCAGTCCGCCTTGGCCATGTATTTGCCGATCACGTCGCCGAAGCCGGAAAGGAACATGTGGAACGGCGCTCGGCTCATGATGTCCAGATCACAGATCAATACCTTGGGGAAACCGGCAGGCTTGTTGACTTTGAGATTGCCGAACGTCAAGGGAGCAACGACGGAGGTATATCCGTCCATCGACGCGGCAGTCCCCACCACGGCGAAGGGCTTTTTGCTCAAATGGGCGGCGTAGCGGGTCAGATCGGTGATGCTGCCCGAACCAACCGCCAGCAGAAATTCGGTGCTGTTGTCCAAAGTAAGCAGGATTTCGCCTAAGGCTGTCTCATTGGGAATCAGGGGCCGATCCCGTTCCAGCAGGCACAGGTTGACATGGTAACCTGCGTTTTCCAGCACTGCAAGAGCCTGTTTCGCCGCAGCTTCGTAGACGATGTTGTCTGTAACCAGCACCAGATTGCTGCCTAACTCTCTTTGCCCCAGATACTGCGGAATTCTTTCGATCAAATCCCGGCCAATATATATATCGATATCGGGAACACCGTGGTTGAGCCCGCAGTCACACTTGATTTCCGGCAGAAGCAGTCTGTTTTCAGCGTAACGAATCTCCATCCTATCTTGATCCTCCGTCGATCTTGCTCTAAATCAGTCATAATCTCTTCCCGTATTTGCCATACTACCATTATCAAGCAGACAAGGGGGTAATGGCCATAAACAACCGCGTGATCAATGAGCCCGAGGCTGAAAAGCCAGAAACAGGCTCAGATCAGATCTGTTCAACTTGCAGCGGAAACTTGTATATCGAGTGCAGCTGTACGGAAGGATACGGCCCGGAAAACGCCTACTTCGACTGCCCGTACTGCGGCGGCACCGGCACCACATCCTGCCCCAACTGCAATCCCTTCCAAATCTGACGTGCCGGCCGGCTTATGCAGGGGTGACAAAACCTTTGGCGATAACCAGCGGTGTCCCGGCATCCGCTGAACCGCTGACCAAATCCGCCAGGCTTGCAATCACATCCCCCATTTTTCTGGGTGTGGTCCCCTCGGTTTCGGCGTCACTGTGTTGATGGCTTTTGCCTTTGAGGCTCATCAGCTCTGTTTCGATTTCCGCGGCTGTTTTTCCCTGCGCCAGGCCCACATCTGCCAAGTATTTGTACTTGACGCCTTCCCGCATCATGCCTGCTATTCCCGCTGTGGCGCCCAACACCGGCAGAGGATCCGCCAGCTCGTAAATGCCGGTGCTCGGATCTTTGTAAGCACCGTCACCGTAGATGATCACTTCCACATTTTTGCCTGTAGCTCTTTTCACCTGCGCCTGAACTGCTGAGGCAAACTCGCTTCCATTGCGGGGCGCCAGCTTCAGCTTTTCGCCGGCGGACATATTGCTGCCCAGCAGCCCCCACTCAGACCAGGCGTCTTTGCTTTGGTCGGCACAGATCTCGTCCAGGCTGATCAGAAGGCTGCCGGCGCCGGCTTTGTCCAGCGCCTTCTCAACGGCGGCCTTGGTTTTGGCGCGGGAGTGGATATCGGCGGCAATGATGCCGTCGCAGCCGCGGCCGGCAATGGCGGCGGGATCATTGGCCAGTAAGATTTCCGCCTGCGCGCCCTCGAGGTTGATTATTTCGCGGTAGAGCTGAATATAGTCCACGCCAGTGATGGGATGCAGCAAGGATTTCCCGGCAAGGTCCGCTTCGGTGATGATGTCGTCATAGTTTTTGCCCAGTTCGATGACGAGCTCATCGGCGAGAATCCGGTTGCCCACTTCGTCGGTGGGCCATGAGAGCTGCAGCATCACCTTGCCGTGACCGGTCGCCCTGGCAATAGCCTGTAGAATCGGGGAAAAGCGGTTGCGGCTGAGAATGGGAAATACCACACCCAGGGTGGCTTTGGGCGGCAGATGTAGTTTGCTACGGATTTCGTCGGCTATCTCGCCGACTGTGACATAGTTATTTTGCGATCTGGCCACGACCGATTCGGTGATACACAACACATCACCGTCATCCACCAACTGGTCTCGCACGCATTTGGCGACCCAGCTCACCACTTCGGCGATGAGATCCATTCCGGGAACAATCACTCCCATCTTGATGCCCAACGCGGCCGGTCCCACATATTTTGGAATTGGAGCCATGCGAACACCCCCTCTGGTTTAAACGGTTAAAACACACCAATGCCATGGTGTGTTTTAACCAACTCATGCGATGAACACTTGCCGCTTATTTATTTTGCCCGGTGCGCACATACATGATTACACCCACGATGCCGACATAGAACCCGAGCAAGGTTAAAGCATAGGCCAACATAGACAACCAGATCCGCGCCGGTATCGCCTCGGCAACTATGCTCACGAGAATCAGCCATCCCGCCAACAGCATGCTTCCCCCGGCAATAATCCAGCGGATGGGTCTCATTGTTTGCCCTGGTCTTCGTAGAGCCAGCAGAACACCGATTGATCGTCGCCGATGTGGAATTCTGGCGGCTCGAAATGGTCACACTTGCCCTTGATGATTTTCGCGCAGCGCGGATAGAACCGGCAGCCTTTCGGCGGATTTAAAAGGCTGGGAGGTTCCCCTGCGGGAACTTCCTTGTAGGCTTTCAAGTTCGCCGCGTCGGGATCAGATGTGGCCTTGAACAGAGCCTGAGTGTACGGGTGAAGCGGGTCGGAAAGCAAGGCTTTCGTTGTCGCCTTTTCCACAATCCGGGCCCCGTACATGGTAAAGATCCTTTCCGAGAAGTACCTTACCGTCGACAAATCATGGGTGATATAGATGATCACCAAGTTGTGCTTTTCCTGCAGGCTGCGGAGCAGCTGCAGAATCTCCACCCTGACCGAAGCGTCCAGCATGGAAACCGGCTCGTCGGCAACGAGCATTTTCGGCTGCAAAATCATTGCCCGGGCGATGACCAGCCTTTGCTGCTGCCCCCCGCTGAGCATGTGAGGGAACTTGGGTAAGAAGTCCTCGATCGGTGCCAGTTTCACTTCTTCCATAACGTTTCTGATCCGCTTCTGCCTTTCGAATTTATCTTTCACACCATTGATGATCAAAGGCTCCTCCAGTATTCTCTTGACTGTCATAAACGGCGGCAGAGCTCCATAAGGGTCCTGCTGGATATACCCGACACTGGCCCGGTATGCTTTCATATCTTCTTTTTTGAACTCCGCCATATCCTTCCCGTTGAAAAAGAGTTTGCCTTTGGTCGGGCGGTGCAGCCCTAGGATGGTCCTGGCCAGCGTGCTTTTGCCGCAGCCGCTTTCACCGACAATGGACACAGTCTCTCCTTGATAGAGTTCGAAATCGACGCCATCCAAAGCCCGTACATCGCCGGCTTTGAAGAAGCCGAACTTCCTTATTTCAAACCAGGTGTGCAGGTTCACGGCCTTGAGGACCGGAACTCGTTCCTCTTCCTGGAGAGTCTCCTGCATTTCTACAGCCAAATCAGGCATGCTTTACCTCCTCCCCGGCAGTATACAGCCAACACTGCACCTGTTGATCGTGTTCCAGATCAAACGTCGGAGGATGCTCAGAGCACTTGGCAAACCGCTGCTCGCAGCGTTCGGCAAACCTGCACCCTATGGGCGGGTTGACCAGCGAAGGCGGCTGCCCTGGAATAAATACCAGCTCTTTGTCCTCCCGCAGTGTCGGCACACTGCTCATCAGTTTGCGCGAATACGGATGTCTGGCATCGGTGTAGAAATACTCAGCGTGGCATTTCTCCACCATTTCGCCGGCATACATGACCGCAATCTCATCGGCCAGCTCGCTGGCGGTGCCGATGTCATGGGTGATGAGAATGAACGTTGTGCCGAAATCATGTTTGATCCGTTTTAAAACGTTCATCAAGTTGGCCTGGGTCAGCAGATCCAACGCCGAGGATGGCTCATCCAAGATCACCAGTTCCGGATTGGTCGCCAGCGCCATGGCAATCGTGGCCCGCTGCCGCATGCCGCCGCTCAGTTCGAACGGGTAGCGGTACAGGAAGTCTTCCGGCAGGCCGACGATTTTAAACATCTCTTTCACTCTCGCCAGCGCCTTGTCCTTGATCATATCCCGGTCGTGGATCAGCAGCGGTTCAATGATCTGATCCACGATCCGCAGCACCGGATTCAGAGAATTCATGGCCGCCTGCGGCACCATGGCGATCTTTTTCCAGCGGATGTCCCGGCGGAACTGCTCTTCATTGTATTGCATAATGTCTTCGCCATCAAGGATGATCTCGCCGCTGTAAACCATTATATTCCGCGGCAGCAGTCGCAGAACCGCCTTGGCCAGAGACGTCTTGCCGCAGCCGGATTCGCCGACCACTGCAAGGGTTTTCCCGCGATTCAGCTTGAAGCTGACATCGTCAACGGCTTGGACAGGACCCTTTGATGTTCTGAAGTATAACTTGAGGTTTTTCACCTCTAGCAATGTCTTGTTCATGACTACAACCCCCTCAGCCGTGGGTTAAAGATCCGGTCGAGCGCAAAGCCGACCATGGCGAAGCCGAATCCTGTCAGAATCAAAAGCACCGCCGGCTCCACCACCCAGTAGAAGTGCCCTGTGAGCAGTGCTCCCTCAGAATAGGCGTCGTTGAGCAGTTTGCCCCAGGTCGGCAGGTCTTTGTCGCCCAATCCCAACACAGCCAAGGTGGCTTCCAGGAACACGTAGCTCGGAACCTGAGTGACGAATCCCGGGATCAGGACGGGAACGACCTTGGGAATCAAATAGCGGAATATAATCCGGAAACTGCCGGCGCCGTAAGCCCGGGCAGCCTCGATGTAACCGGCCGTCTTGGTCTGCAGGAACATGGACCGGTAGGTCAGGATTCCCGAGCCGAAGATTCCCAGCAGGGCGGTGACCCCCATCATCACGATGATGCTGCGGGAATAGAACAGACCGATCATGATCAGGATCGGCAGCAGAGGTATGATCATGACGATCTGGTTGAGCCGCCTGATGATCCAATCGATCCAGCCGCCAAACCAGACGGCGCAGGCGGCCAGGCACATGGTGCTCAGGGATGTGCCAACTGCCACAACCAGGCCGACCGACAGGGCTACAGGAGCCCCCCACAAAAGCGCCACGCCGATGTCGCGGCGGAGATGGTCGGTGCCGGCGAACCCGTGCAGTTTGCCGTACAGTATGAAGGTCGCCTCAATATTGGAACCAGGTTCAAACGTGAGGCATCCCACCACCAGCCGGTACGTCCCCTTCAAGACTTTGTCCGGATTGGCGGGATCAGCAAACAACCCTTTCTCAGGATGAGCGCCGTTCAACCTCCGGGGCAGGCGTGTATCCTGGGAGATGCGATAAGATTCCGACGCCCTTATGGTAAGGTTTTGCATCAATATCTCCCGGCCGTCCGGCGTGATCCACGTGATCTCCACGTTCGGACGGGCAGTTGTGAATGTGGAGGTAAAGAACAGCGACAACTCTGCAGGGAAGCCGTCATATTGGTAATCAAACTCAAAGACGATGTCCTGGGCGCTGATACCGTTGCCCAGATCTGTCACTGTTTTCAGTTCTGGATTTTCCGTGGTCTTCATCACCATGGTCAAGGGCTGTTTTTCTTGATAAAACAGGTTGAACCACGCCGGGCGGGCGTTGCGCGGGTTTTCGATCCAGACGTTTTCGCCGCCCTTCCACAATCTCACCGCTTCCCTGTAGGGAATCCTGATCACAGCATAAATGGACAAACACACCATGAAGGCGATGATGCACAATCCCACAATCGCCGACGGATAACCTTTGATCTGATTGAAGAAATTCCGAATCGCTCTCATGAGCCGTTTTCACCCCCACCCAGCTTGACGCGGGGATCTACTATGGCATAGATGATATCCAGCAGGAACAGCGTCAGCGCCAGCAGGTAGGCATAGATCACCGTTACACCGACAATCACCGGTGTATCAAACATGTTGATCGCCCTTTGGGTCAAGCGGCCGATCCCCGGCCAGTTGAAGACATTTTCAAAAACAATGGCACCAGTCCAAAGCCCGATCAGGGTCATGGCAAAGCTGGTGATGATGGTCGGCAGAGTAGGCCGCAGCACGTACCGACGCTCAATACCCCGATCCGACAGCCCTTTGGCCTTGGCCATGTCGACGTAATCTTCACTTGAGTGAATCAGGAAGAATGTCCGCCAATAGTAGGAAGACAGCCAAAAACTGGCAGCAACCATCGCCGAAATCGGCAGGATCAGGTGTTTGAGTATATTGCCAACCTTCCCCCAAAATGTCGGCGGCGGTGGGGCGTCCATCATTCCGCCAAACGGAAGCCAGCCGAGGACTGCGGCGAAAATCATGATAAGAAAGATTCCGTAAAACCATGCAGGCGCCGCGCTTGTTGGAGCCATGGCCACCACAAGCCTATCCAAGCGGCTTCCATAGCGGCGTGACAGGAACAGGGCGAAAAACATGGCGCTGAAAAAGAGCAGCAACTGGCCGGATGCCATCACCAAAAGTGTCGGTGCCAGCCTTTCGCCGATGATATCGTCAACATGTGGAGAACCGGAATCACTGGAGATATAAATGGCCCGGCCCAAACTCAGGGAAAGACCGTTCCACAAATACTTGAAACTTCTAATGATGAAATGCTGATCGAGATCAAGCTGCTTCAGCCTAACCTGAAAGATCTCTTCTTCATACGCTTTCCTCTCTTGAGGAGTCAATACTCTCATCTGTTCGTTCTGGTTTATTTCCTCGGCGATTTGGAACTTAAGTTCGCTCTTGCGCATTTCGTCAACATATCCGCCCATGTTGGCGATTAAAATGGCTATATAGACAGCGATGACGACTGTAACCAGCAAAGCTGTCCCTTTGACAAAAGTGTACTTGGCGATACGCCATAGGTTGCCGCTGGAACGTCTCCGTACCGGAACAGCACGCTCTCGAGCAGATTCAATACTTAGCATTCTCACACCTCCCGGTATCGACCTGGAACAACATAAAGGAAGGGCGTGGACCCCACGCCCTCCACTTTCGGATCCAGAAAATCAGTTTCTGGGCGCCTGTTTAAGGCATTGTCACGAATGCATGTTGCCCAAATGTTGCACCGGCTACCAATGTAGGCAGGACGATGACCTCAATGGTGTTCGAACCGACAGGCAGCTGCTTGGTGTCCTCAGGTGTGAGCACAACCTGGAACGAACCGTCGGCGACTGCGCTTCAGAAACCACTGTAGGCAACATTCCCGGCAGCGTCGAGTACGATATATTTGACTTCTTGGATCTTGTCCACCGGATAAGGTTCGCCCTTGAAGCTGACTTCGACTTCAAAGACTGCCTGCTGACCGGCGGTGACCCGTGCGGGACCGAAGACTTCCACTTCAGCGATGCGAGGCTCGTCGAAGCCATCCCAATAACCGGCCGGCAGCGCATAATCCTCGAACCGCTTCAGATGCACGGTCTTGAGGATCGGGTACGCCCTCTCGAGATACAGCGCCCCGTTGCCGATCCAGAAGTGGCCTTTCTCGTCATACCACTTCTTGACGTTGGCATAGCGGCTGGCGATCTCTTCTTCAGGGATGTAATCCTTCAAGAAGCTCGCGTACGGCAGGAAGTTGTTCTCAATCGCATAATCCAGCCACTTGGCAAGGATCTTCAAGCTCGGACCCATCTGATAGCCAAGCCATTCAACGTTCATAGCAGTGGCTTTTGATGCGCTGAAGGCCAATTCGCCGTGGAATTCAGCCAGATAGCCCAAGGCCAGGGTATGCCATGGAGCAGTTCCGTAATTGTACATTGGGCAGAAGATGTCGCCGATGTTCTGCTCGGCATCCATGTTCCAAGAAGTGGAGTACACTTCATAGACCAACGGATCCCAAGACAGGATCTTCCAGCCGCGGGCATTCTTCTTGGCCACAGGCAGGTTGGCGGCTGCCGATTCATCAAAAATCGGGCTTTCTTCATTGCCGCGGTCCCAATCCAGAATGATCTGCATTAGGAAGTCGCCGCGTGTATACGGACTGCCGTCATGCCACTTGACCTTTTCAAAGAGATCCTCACGATAGTATACTACACTCTTGCGAGGAACAACCAGCCCGCCGGGATAGACCTCGCCGACAGTGACAAACCTCTGCAGTGCGGGATCCCAATACAGCCAGGCATCCTCAGGCACGGGAATACCAGGTTTGATGTCGGGATCGACATTCTGTACCAAGTATTCCATATCCGCAGCTTCCACACCGGGAACGAAAGTGACTGTCACCCAGTCTGAATCAGGCTGCTTGCTGATGGGCAGGCCCTCAACAGCATACACTTCCACCTTCTCAATCCAGAGAGGC
>JAAYNP010000037.1 GCA_012520795.1 Bacillota bacterium | reverse complement strand
CGTGACAGGCCGGCGTGTTAACCAGCTACACCACGGCTCCTCGAAATCTGGAGCGGTAGACGAGACTCGAACTCGCAACCTTCGCGATGGCAACGCGATGCTCTACCAATTGAGCTACTACCGCATGTATACCACTCAAATGAATGGTGGGCGAAACAGGGCTCGAACCTGTGACCCCCTGCTTGTAAGGCAGGTGCTCTCCCAGCTGAGCTATTCGCCCACGATTGCATTCGCCACCGTAGAGCATCTTAAATTATACCAGCGAGAACCCTGATTGTCAATCCATATTTGATTATTTTGGACCTCTCAGCTCCGATTGCCTGTTTGCCGTCAATTATATTATAATAGACATGGACAAGTCTTGTATAACAGGGAGGTCAGTCTATGAAAACCACTTATGGCCAGTTTTACCATTTGAACCTGGCAGCGCGGTTGTTTATAATGCTTGTGCTTGTAAGCATCACAGCAGCATTCACTGCAGATTACGAGCCGGTATTGGCCGCCGAAAAGTATCTTATCACAATCGAGCAAGCAAATCAAGCCCATGATTATGCACTGCAGTATGTCAGCAATGAAGTTGCCTACTTGTACGGCGGCAGACTAAGTGTGGAGGCTTATTTGGCAGCTCTTGCAGACGGCAAGGTCCCCGGTGAGGAGATCGGAGCTGATGCATCAGCCGTAGTTGTTAATGCCTACCGTCATGTAATACCAAACATCCGGTTCTTTTTCGATGAGACGCAAAAGGCTCTGGTAACCGACGCCACCAGCGGCCTAATCGCCAACTACAACAGTGTGCTCATCAGCCGGGACCAACTTGTCCCAGGCGATCTGATTTTCTTTAAAGACGCTTTCGGCAATATTTCCGGCGTTGCCATCTTTTCAGAGTTTAAAGGGGATGTGGTTCATTTCGTTACTGCATCGGCCAGTCGAGGAAAGGTTGTCCGGACCAATGCCTACGTTAACGGGGATTTTTGGACCAGCAGCTTCGCCGGTTTCGGGCGCTTACAGTATGCGATAGCAGAATAGCGATAATACACCCAGGAATATCCAGCCTGGGTGTATCAGGCCGCATGTATATCCGCCTCGCTTTCGACAAACAATGTTTAGAGAGCGAGGCGGTTTTTTTGAAGTTGTCGAAGCGCATTCACCACAACGTTCAGTTTTTCAAGCAGCAGTTCAACGACAGTACCGATCTGGTTGTCCGCCAGTTCAGCATCAGTATCCCCGGGATCCGGGAGATTGCTGGGGCTTTGATCTTTTTCGAAGGCCTGATATCCAGCCATTTGATTACCAATGCAGTTTTGGATCCTATTTTGCATGAAGCCAGCCGGTTCCAGCAGCCGATTGATGCTGACATCCTCTCGTTCCTCAAAGAATCGGTGCTGACAAATGCAGAGCACAGTGAAACCAATGACGCCAACAAGGTTGTCCTGGCAATCATGATGGGAGAAGCCGCATTGTTGGTGGACGGGTACAACGCTTGCCTGACCATTGCTGTCCAGGACTGGGAACACCGTGCGATCCAATCACCCGAGTCCGAAGGGGTGGTCCGCGGCCCCCGGGACAGTTTTGTAGAAGCCATCAACCGAAACTTGATGCTGATCCGGCGCCGCTTACGCGATCCGAGCCTGGTATTTGAACGGATCCAAATTGGAAACCGGGGCCAGAATGATGTTGTAATTGCTTATGTCAAAGATATTGCCAATGAAGAACTCGTCAATGAAGTGCGCAAACGCTTGAACAAAATTGATATGGACGTGATTCTCGATTCTGGGTATGTTGAACAGATGATTGAGGATGATTGGTGGTCCCTGTTCAATACGGTACAGGATACAGAGCGCCCCGATGAAGTGGTTGCGGGCTTGGTGGAAGGGCGTGTGGCAGTTTTGGTGGACAATTCGCCTTTTGCCCTGTTGGTGCCCTCCACGTTCAATTCGCAAATGCTGTCCCCCGAGGACTACTATGTGCGCTGGCCGGCGGCGAATTTTGTGCGCCTGATCCGCTTTATCGCTGCTTTTGTCGCTTTTTTAACCCCTTCTTTATACATTGCCTTGATCTCATTCCACCCGGAGATGATCCCGACCCAACTGTCCTTGTCAATTGCCGCCTCCAGGGAAGGCCTCCCCTTTCCGTCCATTATTGAGGCCTTGATTATGGAACTCTCTTTGGAACTGCTGCGGGAGGCGGGAATCCGGCTGCCGGGCCCGATCGGGCAAACCGTCGGCATCGTGGGAGGCTTGATCATCGGCGAGGCTGCTGTCAACGCCGGCATTGTCAGCCCGATCATGGTCATTGTCGTGGCCATGACGGCCATTGCTGGTTTTATCATCCCTACCTATACACTAAGTTTCGGGGTGAGGATCTCTCGGTTCTTCTTGATGTTTGTGACCAGTATCTTGGGTTTGTACGGCTTGACTCTGGGTATTCTGGTTGTATTAGGCCATATGGCAACACTTACGAGTTTTGGTGTCAGTTACCTCTCGCCGTGGGCCCCCTTAAGCCTCAAAGATCTCCATGATTCGGTGATCCGCAGCCCATGGCATGGGCTGAAAAAAAGGCCCAGTTATACCAAGGCCGATGATCCGACTCGCCAGGGACAGCGAATGCCCAAGAAGAGTAAAAAGAAACAGAACAGAGGGAAGCAAAAACAATGAGACGCAGCCGCTTTTACCCACTGTGGATATTGATTATAGCAAGCTTTGCTGCATCCGGTTGCTGGGATGCCAAGGATATTGATCGGCGTACTTTTGTCATGGGTGTGGCTTTTGACTTGAGCGATACCGAGGACCAACTGGTCATGACTATTGAGGTCCCGGTATTGACCAGTTTTGCCACCCAAACCCACAGAATTGCTGATACCAGAGCGTTTGTTGCCGCCACCACAGGGACCTCGGTAGCTCAAATGGCGGCGCGAATTGAAACCCGCACTTGGCGGGAAATGTTTTTCGGCCACACTCAGTGTATCATTCTGGGAGAAGACCTGGCTCGGGAAAGCATTCTGCCGATTATCGACTTTTTTGACCGCAATCCCCGGATTGACCGGCGCTTGGCACTTTTTGTCGCCCAGGGTAAGGCTGACGAAGTCCTGCATATCAAAAACCCTCTTCAACCTTTGGTCTCAGTTCATCTGAACCAAATCCTGAATACACTTACAAACACCACCCGGGTTGTGAAGCGCAATTTTCAAGATAACCTCAGGGATTTGGAAAGCAATGGAGATACAGTCCTGCCGCGGGTCCGCAGCACGGACACGGAATTGACCATTGCCGGCGGTGCCCTGATCAAGGATTACAAGTTCATTGCCTGGCTGGGGGAAAACGAAACCCGTGCCGTAGCGTTTTTGTACAACCGCATCTCCGGAGGGGTGCTTACTGTCAATCTTGAGGACATCCTCTACACATACGCGATCCGCAGTGCCTCAACTGACATTAAGCCTGTGCTTAAGGATGGCCAGTTGACATTCAGAATCAATGTAAAGACGGAAGGGGAGATTATTGAGGCCTTCTACCGCGGCCCGGGAGGTGCAATCGAATTTGACATACCCGGAATCCAAAGCAAGCTCAACCAGGAAATTACTGACGAAATCCTTCATCTGCTTACAAAACTGCAGGATTTGAGGACCGATCCCATAGGTTTTGACCGGTTGGTATACCGCCATTACCCTAAATTCTGGAATCAGCACAAAGAGAATTGGAAAGAGCAGGCATGGCCGCAGGCGAAATTTGAGGTAACCGCAGATTTCAACATCCGCCGCACCGGCATCCTGAAAGAGGTGACCATCTATGAGCGCCAGGGATAAGCTTCTGACACAGGAAGTCCCCGTAATTATTATCAACATGATCTATGGAATCGGAACAATTACGCTCCCATCACTGCTTGCCAGGAGCGCCGGCCCCGATGGGATTATCGCCTATCTGGCCGCTGTGGCAGTCTATATTATCGGGACTGTGCTGATCATCTTGCTTGTGCAGCGGTTTCCCAACCATGGCCTAGCGGATTACAGCCCCATGCTTTTGGGCACTGTTCCCGGGTTCGCAGTCAATTTATTGTTTACCTTGTACTTGATTTTCCTTGTCAGCGCTGTGATGAGGGCATTTGCTGAAGTGACAAAATTCTTTCTGCTCCCCCGCACCCCGATTGAAGCCATCATGCTCTCCATGCTGTTTACCACATCAATACTGGCTCGCAACGGGCTCCAGCCCATCGCCAGGGCTTGTCAGATCATCCTGTACGTTTTCTTTATCCCCTTTCTGGTAATACCCTTGTTTGTATCTGTATTCGATACCGGTGAGTTTTTGCCGCTGTTTCAAGAGAAACCGGCCGTTATTGCCAAAGCAGCATATAATTCCATTTTCTCCCTAACCGGTGTGGAGATCATGTTGGTACTCGGCTCTCATTCCGAAAACTCCAAACGGCTGATGCGCCCAGCTTTGATCGGCGTCGCAATAGTGCTTACAATGATTTTGATTGCGGTCGTTCTGGCGTTTGGCAGCTTATCGGTTGACCAGACCGCCAAACTGACCGACCCCCTTTTTGAAATGATCAAGTACGTCCCGGTGCCGTATTCAATCCTTGAACGGATTGATATCTCCTTCTACACCGTTTGGATTGCAGCCACTTATTCGACTCTTGTCATCGGCTTGTTTACTGCAAGCCATCACGTGGCTGAAATCTTTAAACTTGACAATGGCAAAGGTTTTGTCTTTCCACTGGCAGCGGTTGTTTACTTCTTGGCATTAATCCCCAAAAACGAAAATGAAGTCCTGGCCTTCAACATCATGCTGGGCGCCGCCTGGCTTGCCCTGACCTTTGGTTTAGTGCCTCTGCTGCTGGTCCTGTCTAAAATCCGCAATCCCAAAGGGGCGAAAAAGCAAATGCAGCAGCCGCAGAAAAAGAACAGAAAAGCAAACCCGTGAGACTGCCATTGCGGCACTCTCCGAAGTTTGCTTGCGGACTATGCTGCACGGTGCCGGGGCGGACGCTGCCCACGGCTGGTTAGGCGACCACCGGGAAGAAATAGCCTCCAAAGAAGATCAGGGCTGCGATCAAGGTCACAATTATATTCAGGGTCTGCCCGACTATATAGAGCTTAACCGGTTTGCCGCCCTGGTACATTTTGGCCATGTCGCTGAAGCGGGAGTCAAGGCCAATCGAAACAAACGCCAGGGTAAAGAGCCAATTCTTCAGGTTTTTGGTTACCGACACAATCCCGTCGACTTTTGCCTGGCCAAGCCAAGGGATTAAGATAAACGAAAAGACCAGTGATGCCAGCACGAAACCGAAGATAAACTTGGGCATCCTGCGCCAGATTTCGCTGACACGGGGGCGCTGCCGGACGGCTCCTGCTTCTGCCCCTTCCTGCGCTACAAAGACTAGAGCAAAGACGAAAGCCACTGCCCCGATCAATAAGTTCTGGAGCATTTTGATCACCGCTGCAACTTCCATGGCCAGCTCACTGACCATGCTGCCGGCGACGACCACTGCACCGGTGGAGTCCACTGTACCGCCGATCCAGGCTCCGCCAACCACATCGCTTAAGCCCAGCCACTTGATGAATAATGGTTCTAAAATCATCATCACTACCGTAAAGATTAACGAGATGGAAATGGCCATGCTGATTTCCTCTTTTTTGGCCTTTGTGGCTGCCCCGGTTGCCACCGCCGCTGAAACACCACAGACAGACGTGCAGGCTGCAATCGTAGCTACCAGTGATTTATCCTTCATTTTCAGGATCCGGATCCCATATTGGTACATCAGAAACAACACTAAGGGACAGCCAAGCCAAGCCACTCCCAACCCGTAGCCGCCAAGGACCAGGATCCGGTTGAACAAGAGTTCGGCACCCATTACTACCAATCCGGTTTTGATAAACAGCTCCGTCTGCAGGGCCGGCACCAGCCATTTTGGCTTGCCAAATACATTTGATATCACTAACCCCAAAGCCAATGCCCAGATTACGTCGTTGAAACCGTATTGCTTCAATGTCTCCTGATTGCCGATTGCATAGGCCAGCACCGCCAGCAGGAACACAACTGGGTAACCAAGCAAAAACCGCCCAGTTTCGGTGCTGCTGCGCTTAACCACACCGTAGGCTATGCCGCAGATGACCGCCAGAAAGGCACCCAAGGCCAGCAGCCCCGGAATCAAATCTGCAGGCAGTGCACTGGCGATGTTGTCTGTCCAGCCCTTAAGCCGCGGTACTGTTTTGATAACACCGGTGCTTGACAGAACCAGAAGCAGTGTCCCCAGCCATACAGTCCACCAGTCTTCTGTACGGAACAAGAACCCAATGCTGAATCCTTTTTTTGCTGCGGTATCCTCACTCAACACCTAATTACCTCCAGTACGCGAGTGCTATTTTGCTCTATATTATGCAGGAGGGAAAAGAGTGTGTGCCAAAATTCCCGAACGCAGAAGGAAAAAGCGGCTTTCCTATGGTAAATAACATGAAACCATACAATGGAGAAAAACTGAATGTAGGAGGAAACAGCAGTGCGGATCGCAACCTTAGGGCCGAAAGGCACATTTTCAGAAGAAGCTGCCCTAGTCTACCAGCAAAGAACCACCGGCCGGGCCGAACCGGGGAGAATCAAGTTCTTCAGCATCCCCGAATGCCTGCAGCAGGTGGAATCTTACAAGGCAGATCGGGCAGTCCTCCCTGCGGAAAACATGGTGGACGGGATCATCGGCATTACTTTTGATTCGCTGATTGAGTTCCATGACTTTGTCAAAGTCTGCGATGAAGTGCATGTCCAGATCAAATATGTCTTGGCAGGCGGGATCAAAAGCCTGGGTGAGGTGGAAAAAATCTATTCCCACCCGTCTGCCCTCAACCAGTGCGTGCACAACCTGGAGAAGCTGCTCCCTTCCAGGCCCCAAATCCCCGCCAGTTCCACGGCGGAAGCGGCGGTCAAAGCCGTTGAGGAGCCCAGTGCCGCAGCTTTATGTTCGCCAAGGACAGCGGAAGAGTACGGACTGAACATCCTCCATGCAAACTTGGCGGACTATCCCAACAACCAAACCCGCTTTTTTGTGTGCGGTTTGACCGACAGCCCCCCGACGGGTAATGACCGGACTCTGCTGGCGGTCCGCTTCGGCGAGAATAGACCGGGCCAGCTCCATGAGATTACCGGCTATTTTGCGGGATGCGGCATTGACTTGACATTCGTCCAGTCCCGCCCGTATAAAGTGCGGCCCCAGGAATATGTGCTGCTGTTTGAAATGATCGGGCACAAATCAGATCCGGAACTCAAATCAGCGCTGCAGAAAATAGAGCAGGCCGTGCGGGCATCCAATGGCTGGAAGAAGGTGCTCGGCAGTTATCCCGGGCAAAACAACCACACCCCTAGGGATAAAACCCGGCAGCAATAACCACTTGCCGAAGATGAAGGTGTTTGTTAGACTATAAAAGTTGGGAGAAAGGAGGACCAGTTTTGCTGCAGGAATTCGTGACCTCCTGTTTCTTGATTTTGGCAGCTGAGATGGGAGATAAATCACAGATCTTGGCAATGACTTTCGCCACCAGATACAGTATCAGACAGGTAATGCTCGGTGTTTTTTTTGGGATTTTGATGAATCATGGTATAGCAGTTGCCCTTGGGTCCTCCCTCTCCCGCATCGTTTCTTTGGATATCGTGCGGGTGCTGACCGGCATTGTCTTTGTCGGCTTCGCCTTGTTGACCTTGGTCAAGATGAACGGCCAAGACTGGGAGTCCACCGGCACACACCGGGGCGGCCCCGTTGTCACAGTGGCGATGGCCGTTTTTATTAGTGAATTGGGGGACAAGACTCAGCTGGCCACCATCACCCTTGCCGGCAGCTCCCAATACCCCCTTTTTGTGCTGGCGGGAACAGTCTCGGGCATGGTGATCACCAGTGCCATCGGCATTTTTGTCGGCAGCCGGATGGGTGCAAAGATCCCCGAATTTGCCATGAAAGTGGCCTCAGCACTTGTCTTTTTGTTCTTCGGCCTCGCCGCGCTGTACCAGAATCTACCCCCATCGTGGCTGACACTGAGCAACGTGTTCTTTGCAGGCATGGTTTTGAGCAGTATCGTGGTGTTGTTAACCTGGCGTGGCTGGACGATCCACAACAGCAAAGACTTAACCCCCTATAAAGCAAAGGCGGAGCGCCTGCGGAAACACCTGGTGGGGATCAAGGCCTTGATTGATGATTTGTGCCTCAATCCGGAGCTTTGCCAAGGCTGGGGCTGCGGCCGCTGTTTGCTCGACCGGGCCAAGCAGAATATTGATAACTATTTGCATCAAAAAGCAGTTGCCCCTGTTTCCGATTGGTTGGGACAACTGCAGATTGATCGCCGCAAGTTTGATCTCGGCAAGGCCCGGGAAGCGTTCTGCCTGGCTGCGGCCGCCTGCCAAAACTGCAGCCCGCAGCACCGGGAAAACTGTATCTTGAATCAAACCCGCATGGTTTTGGAAAAAATCTGTTTTGACAAAACCCTGCCCTTTACCGGAAACATGGAAGCCTACCTTGGGGAAGTTGAGAAAGAATCCCCGGTTTTGGCAGGGAAAATCCGCCGTTTGTTGGCAAATATCTAATCCATCTGCTGCCCGCCGGTGACATTGATCGCCTGGCCGGTCATATAGCTGGATTGATCAGAGGCCAGAAACACCATCACATTGGCAACATCGTCATAGGTACATCCCCGTTTCATGGGCACCTGGTTCAAGTATTTCTGCCGCACTTCTTCCGGGGTAATCCCTTGATTGCGGGCGTACTGCTCATACAGACTGTTCACCCACAATGGCGAATCAAGCAGGTTGCCCGGGCAGATGGAGTTGACCCTGATATTTTTCTCCGCATACTCCAACGCCAGGCTTTGAGTAAGCCCGATTCCGCCGAATTTCGACGCTGCATAGGCTGAATTCTTCGCCGATCCTTTCTTCCCCGACTTGCTGTTGATTTGAATGATATTGCCCTTGCCCTGGGCCAGCATTGCCGGGATTACCGCTTTTGCCGCATTGAAATAACCCACCAGGTTGACCTCAATCACCTTGCGCCACTGTTCCGGTGGAAACTCTTCCGTAGGTTTGGCAATCAAAACAGCTGCATTGGCCACCAACAGGTCGATTCTTCCCCAGCGATCCAGCGCTGTCTTCGCCATTTGTTCACATTGGGCGTAATCGGTGACATCGGCCTTGACCGCCGCAGCATTTTCGCCAAGCCTTCCAGCTGCTGCCTGTGCCGCTTCGTAATTCAAATCGGCAATGAGGGTTTTGGCCCCTTCCTTCACCAGCCGTTCCGCCAAAGCTTCCCCCAAGCCCTGGGCTCCGCCGGTAACAATCGCCACCTGCCCCTGAAGCGGCTGCACACGAACCTCACTCATAACGGTCATCCTTTCCCTATTTAAATCAATTATTCCATGAGTCTGTCATTATGGATTATAGCACAATTCTCGGCTTTTCGGTAAAGCCTGCCCAATTGTTTTCAGTTATTGCCGTTTATTAACTTCGAGTTCACAAATCAGGGCGCTTTATCCTGGATAATATGGTATAATGCTTATGAATGCAAAAGCACTAAAACAGCAGTAAAGGAGGCGTTAACATGCGTACTAAAGCAGTCCGGTTGTATGGGAAGCAGGATCTGCGCCTGGAAGAGTTTGAACTGCCCCCGATCAAGGATGATGAAATCCTTGCTCATATTGTATCGGACAGTGTTTGCATGTCGTCTTACAAGGCCGCCATTCAAGGGCCTGATCATAAACGAGTCCCCAAGGACATTGCGGAAAACCCGGTGATCGTCGGCCACGAGTTTTGTGGTGAGATTTTGGAAGTGGGCGGCAAGTGGCAGCACCAGTTCAAACCGGGACAGCGATTTGCGATTCAGCCGGCCCTGAACTACAAAGGTTCATTGGCAGCTCCCGGGTATTCTTACCCCTACATTGGCGGTGCAGCCACATATATCATTATCCCCAACGAAGTGATGGAGATGAACTGCCTGCTGCCGTACAACGGGGAAGCCTTTTTCCATGGTTCCCTTGCCGAACCCATGTCCTGCATCGTCGGAGCCTTCCATGCCCAGTACCACACCAAAAGCGGCAGCTACGTACATGAAATGGATGTTGTCGAGGGTGGAAACATGGCCATCCTGGCGGGAGCCGGCCCAATGGGCCTGGGTGCAATCGACTATGCCATCCACCGGGACCGGAAGCCCGGGCTCTTGGTTGTCACAGATATCAACCAGGAACGGCTTGACCGGGCTGCTTCCATATACACCGTGGAAGACGCTGCCGCTAATGGGGTCCGGTTGGTGTACTTAAACACCAACAGTGTGGACGATCCGTTAGGACGCATCATATCCCTGACCGACGGCCGAGGCTATAACGATGTCTTTGTCTTTGCACCTGTGCGGGCTGTTGTGGAAATGGGCGATCAGATGCTGGCGCGGGACGGCTGCCTCAATTTCTTTGCCGGCCCCACTGACCCGGGTTTTACAGCCGGGCTCAACTTCTACAACGTCCATTACAACTCAACTCATATTGTGGGGACCAGCGGCGGCAATACCGATGATTTGATTGAATCGCTGCAGCTGATGGAAAAAGGGATTATCGACCCATCGGCAATGATCACCCATGTGGGCGGTTTGAACAGTGTTGTGGAAACCACTTTGAACCTGCCCAACATTCCCGGCGGCAAGAAATTGATCTATACAAACATTGAAATGGAATTGACCGCCATCGATGATTTTGCCGCAAAGGGCAAGACTGATCCGCTGTTTGCGGAACTGGCAGCAATTGTGGCGAAAAACAACGGGCTGTGGTGTGTAGAGGCAGAGCGGCACCTCTTGAGGCATGCTCGGCCAATTTAGCGAGGCAATCAGTCTGTGATCTTGAAGGAGCAGTTGCGATGGATCTCGAAGTATGTCAATTAGGTTTGATACCCTACGGCAGAGCCTTGGCCATGCAGGAACAGCTGCTGGCCTTAAGGCAGGGGCAGCAGATCGGTGATCTGCTCCTTCTTCTCGAACACCCGCCCGTCATCACGCTGGGAAAAAGGGGTAAGATGGAACATGTCTTGGCCCCCAAAGCATGGCTTGAGGAGCACCAGGTCGAAGTCCACACCACGGACCGCGGCGGCGAGGTCACATACCACGGGCCGGGGCAGCTGATCGGCTACATGTTTATTGACTTGCGCAGCCACGGGCGGGATATCCGCAGGTTTGTACACAATTTGGAACAGGTTTTTATCACTTTATTACATAAGTATTACCAGATTGAGTCCTTCCGGGATCCCGAACATACCGGGGTCTGGGTTGGGCAGGGCAAAATCTCCGCGATCGGCCTGGCCATCAAACGCTGGGTTACGATGCACGGCTTTGCGTTTAATGTCAGCACCAATCTGGAACACTTCCGGTGGATCATCCCCTGCGGGATAACGGACAAAAGCGTCTCATCCCTGAATGCCCTGCTCGGTGCCGAAGTGGACATGGCAGCAGTGGCGGCACAAGTGGCCGGCACATTTTGTGAGATTTTTAGCTATCACCCCCGCCACATCGGCGAAGAGCAGTTATATTCATACTTGAGGAGTAACCCTGATGCACAAGCGGAAGCCTGAATGGCTGAAAATCAAATACCGAAGCTCCGACCAAGTGATGGAAGTACAGCGTTTAATCCATAACTTGGATCTGCATACTGTCTGCGAGGAAGCAGGCTGCCCCAACCTTCTGGAGTGCTTTGGGCGCCGGACTGCGACTTTCATGATTCTCGGCAGGTACTGCACCCGCAGCTGCACTTTTTGCAATGTGGAGTCAAACCATCCCCAGCCCGTCGACCCAAAGGAAGGGGATCACGTTGCTTCCGCCGTGTCTGAACTCGGCCTGAAGCATGTGGTGATCACTTCTGTAACCCGCGATGACCTGCCCGACGGCGGGGCGTTCCATTTTGCCGCTGTGATCACCAAAGTGCGGGAACAAAACCCCCACGTGGAAATTGAGGTTTTGATCCCGGACTTCAAAGGGGACGTTGAGGCTTTGGCCAAGGTTGTCGCTGCCAAGCCGAGTGTGCTCAACCACAATGTGGAAACAGTCCCCCGCTTATACCCACAGGTACGGCCTCAGGCGCGGTATGAGCGTTCGCTTGAGCTTTTGGCCAATGCCAAGAAGCTGGATCCAAAGATGATTACCAAATCAGGGATGATGGTTGGTTTGGGTGAAACTGTGGATGAGGTCAAGGCGGTGATGGAAGATCTGCGGGCTGCAGGCTGCGATCTCCTCACCATCGGCCAGTACCTTGCCCCCAGCAAAAACCACCATCCCGTGGTTGAATACATTCATCCCGACACGTTCCAAGCCTACAAGGAAATCGGTTTGGAGCTCGGGTTCACGCATGTGGAATCAGGACCGTTGGTTCGCAGTTCCTATCAGGCCGAAGCCGCAGCAAATGCCCTTAAATCATAAGATTACATATTTTACATATTGGAGGCGATTTGATGGCAACACCAATCATTATGCCACGGCAGGGGATTTCCGTGGAAACCTGTATCATTACCGAATGGCATAAAAAGAAGGGTGACCGCGTGGAAGTGGGCGATGTGCTGTTTTCCTATGAAACGGACAAAGCCAGCTTTGAAGAGGAAGCCAAGGAAGCCGGTGTGCTGCTGGAGATCTTTTTCGAAGCGGATCAGGAAGTGCCGGTTTTAATTCCAATAGGGGTGATCGGTGAGCCTGGTGAAGACATTACGCCGTTTCTGCCTGAAAACATGGCTCAAGGCCAAGCTGCAGATGCAGCCGCTCCAGGTGGTGCCGGAGGCGCTGATCCTGCGGCTGATGCAGGTGCTGCGGCAGGTGCCGGGGCTTCACCAGCCCAGGTACTATCCGCCGGGGAAATCAAGATTTCGCCCCGGGCCCGGAACCTTGCCAAAAAACACCATGTCGATCTGCGCTCCGCAGTGCCAACCGGCCCGGAAGGGCGGATTATTGAAAGGGATGTCCATAAACTGGTTGAAACCGGGCCGAAGGTAACCGCGGCAGCCGAGGCGGAATATGCTGTCCTCGACCGGCCTGTAGCCGGTACCGGTATTGGCGGCAGGGTTACCACGGAAGATCTGCAGAAAGCAGCTGCCGGCCCTGGCGCAGCAGTGGACTTTGCCCCTGGCGGAGCAACTGCCGAAGGGCCGCAGATCCCGGCAGTCATTGAGTACCAAGATCAGCCGCTGAGCAATATCCGCAAGCTGATTGCCAAGGCGATGCACCAATCTCTGGTCAACTCAGCCCAGCTGACCCTGAACGCCAGTTTTGACGCCACGGCCATTTTGGAATACCGCAAGCAGCTGAAAGCGGGCCAGGAAGGGCTGGGTTTGGAGAACATCACCATCAACGATCTGATCCTCTTTGCCGTTGCCCGGACTTTGGTTAGCTATCCGGCATTGAATGCCCATTTTTTCGATGACACGCTGCGAGTGTTCAAGAATGTCCATCTGGGCATAGCCGTGGATACTGACCGGGGCTTGATGGTGCCGACTCTGTTTGACGCCAACCTCAAATCCCTGAACCAGCTGGCCAAACAGGCAAAAAGGCTGATCAGCCAGGCCAAAGCCGGTTCAATCAGCCCCGATGAGCTCCAGGGCGGGACATTTACCGTGACCAACCTGGGCACATTGGGAATCGAGTCCTTTACACCAATTCTAAACCCGCCCCAAACAGGGATTCTTGGTGTCTGTGCCATTGAGTATAAAGTAAGGCCGGCTGAAAGTGGGTATGCCCATTACCCGGCCATGACACTGTCGCTGACAATTGACCATCGTGCTGTTGACGGGGCTCCGGCGGCACAGTTCCTGCAGGAGCTGAAGCAAAACCTGGAGAATTTCCCGCTCTTGCTGGCTAAGTAAGATGAGCACAAATACCTGAAGGCAGGCGATACTATGAGTTACGATCTGATCGTAATCGGCGGCGGCCCTGCAGGGTACCTGGCCGGTGAACGGGCTGGAGCCGCCGGATTGAAAACCCTGGTGGTCGAGGAGCGTTTTCTTGGCGGCGTTTGCCTCAACGAAGGCTGCATCCCTTCGAAAACACTGCTCCATTCCGCCAAAATCTATGATTATGCCCGTTTCAGTGAGAAATACGGGGTCACAGCTGAGAATGTGGCCTATGACCACGCCAAGGTAATCAAGCGCAAGAACAAAGTGGTCAAAACCTTGGTAGGCGGGATTAATGCCAAGTTGAAAGCCTACAAAGTTGATGTGGTGAAAGCCACCGGGCAAATTTTAGGCCGCAGCAGCGAAGGTTATCAAGTCGCTGCCGGTGATCAGATTTATACCGGAAAACGCCTTCTGATCGCCACCGGTTCATCGGCGATCATCCCACCCATCCCCGGGGCAAAGGAAGGCTTCGAGGCGGGCTTTGTGGTCACAAACCGGGAAATCCTTGACCTGGAAGAAGTGCCCAAATCCTTGGTGGTAATCGGCGGCGGTGTCGTCGGCCTGGAAATGGCTTCATATTTCAATTCCGCCGGCAGCAAGGTCACTGTAATCGAAATGCTCGATCACATTGCCGGGCAAACCGATGGGGATATTGCCGGCATCCTTTTGAAGAATTACCAGAAAAAAGGCATTACCTTCCACCTCAGCGCCAAGTGCACTGAGGTCAAAAGCGACGGCGTTGTCTTTGAAGCCGGCGGCAGGCAGGAGTTTATCGCCGCTGACAAAGTGCTGATAAGTGTGGGCCGCAGGCCGAACACTTCCGGCATCGGCCTGGAAACCATCGGTGTGGAACTTGAGGGCAATGCCGTCAAAGTCGACGAGTACGGGAAAACAAATGTCCCGGAGGTCTATGCCGCCGGGGATGTGAATGGGTACTCCATGCTGGCCCATACTGCCTACCGGGAGGCGGAAGTCTGCATCAACAACATGCTGGGCAGGCGGGACACCATGCGCTACAACGCCATCCCGGCAGTGATCTACACCAACCCGGAAGTGGCAGGGGTGGGCGAAACAGAAGCGACTTGCCGGGCAAAAGGGATTGACTGCGAAGTGGTCAACCTCTCAATGCGCTATTCCGGCCGCTATGTTGCGGAAAACGAGGGTGGCGACGGTATTTGCAAAGTACTGATTAATAAGAAGTACCGCAGCGTGATTGGTGTCCATATGATCGGCAACCCTGCCAGTGAAATAATCTACGGCGCAGCCATGCTGATTGAATCAGAGATGCGCCTTGAAGATGTCAAAGAACTGGTCTTCCCACATCCAACTGTTGCGGAAATCATTCGCGAAGCAATCTTCGAATTCTAACTTGAGCAAAGGAGAGAGAAGCTATGCCAAAAAGCCAATTTGTCAGCCCGGAGGAAGTACGGCAAAAGGATTTTATCAAGTTTCAAGACATTCCGGTAAACCAATACAACAAGACAATCAAGGAAGAGAAGGCCAACTATTCCAAAGAGGATTTTCTCCGCATATACCGGGACATGGTTTACATCCGGGAATTTGAAACGATGCTGAACCTCATCAAGACCACCGGCGCCTACAACGAGGTGGAGTATAATTACCCAGGCCCGGCCCACCTGTCCATTGGGCAGGAGGCTTCCGCCGTCGGCCAGGCCTATCTTTTGGGTGTGGAGGACTACATCTTCGGGTCTCACCGGAACCACGGCGAGATCATTGCCAAAGGTTTGTCGGCAATCCATAAACTTTCCGAAGATGAACTGCTCGAGATCATGAAGGAATACTGGGGCGGGTCCACCTTTGCAGTTGTGGAGAAAGCCAACCCCAATGCATCTGTAAAGGAACTGGCTGTTGATTTCCTCCTCTACGGAGCATTGGCGGAGATCTTCGGCCGAGTCACCGGGTTTAACTTAGGGATGGGCGGCTCGATGCACGCCTTTTTCCTGCCCTTCGGTATCTATCCCAACAACGCCATTGTGGGCGGCTCAGGCCCGATTGCCACAGGAGCTGCCCTGTTTAAGAAAGCCAACCGGAAAAAGGGTGTCGTCATTGCCAACCTGGGCGACGGTTCCATGGGCTGCGGCCCGGTCTGGGAATCATTGAACTTTGCCGCCATGGAGCAGTACCGGGAGCTCTGGGATGACGAATTCAAGGGCGGCCTGCCGATTATCTTCAACTTCTTCAACAACTTCTACGGCATGGGCGGCCAGACTTTCGGCGAGACCATGGGCTATCGGGAGCTGGCCCGGGTGGCTGCGGGAGTGGCTGTCAATCAGATGCATGCCGAAAGGGTCGACGGTTATGATCCATTGGCCGTGATTGATGCCTACCGGCGCAAACTGTCGGTTATCACTGAACAAAAGGACGGCCCCGTCTTCCTGGATGTGATCACTTACCGCTTCTCCGGCCACTCACCCTCTGATGCGTCGAGCTACCGGACCAAGGAAGAGCTGGATGCCTGGATGGCGGCGGATCCGATTGTCGGTTACCGGCAGAAACTGGTGGATGCCAAGATTGCGGATGAAGCTGCTTTTGCGGAGATTGATGAGAAAATCAAAGCAACCATGTTCAAGATTTACAAACTGGCCATTGATCCTGAAATCTCGCCCCGGGCGGATTTGGACAAGAACCCCGACTTCATCGGCGATATGATGTTCTCCAATGCAAAAGTGGAGAAGTTTGACGACCGCCCCTGTGATGTCCTGATTCCGAAGGAAGAGAACCCGCGCATCCAGCAGATCCAAAAGAAAGTACGGGTGGGGGTTGAGGACGGCAAGCCCGTATCCAAAGCCAGGGCGCTGCAGCTTCGGGATGCCCTTTTTGAGGCAATCCTGAACAAGTTCTACACCGATCCGACCCTGATTGCCTATGGTGAGGATAACCGCGACTGGGGCGGCGCTTTCGCTGTCTACAGAGGTTTGACTGAATCACTGCCCTATCACCGCTTCTTCAATGCACCGATTTCGGAGGCAGCAATTGCCGGATCAGCGGTAGGGTACGGCCTCTGCGGCGGCAGGGTGATTGCAGAGCTGATGTACTGCGATTTCCTAGGCCGCGCCGGAGATGAAGTATTCAACCAGATGTCCAAGTGGCAGTCCATGAGCGGCGGGCTTCTGAAGATGCCTGTAGTACTCCGGGTATCGGTAGGCTCCAAATACGGTGCCCAGCACTCCCAAGACTGGACCAGCCTGTGCGCCCATATCCCGGGGTTGAAAGTAGTCTTCCCGGTTACGCCGTATGATGCCAAGGGTTTGATGAACGCGGCCCTTTCCGGGACTGACCCGGTGGTCTTCTTTGAAAGCCAGCGGATCTATGATATCGGCGAGATGTTCCACCTCGAAGGTGTTCCAGAAGGTTACTACGAAGTACCGATTGGTGAGCCGGATATTAAAAAGCAAGGCAAGGACATCACCATTTTGACTGTGGGGGCAACCTTGTACAGGGCTTTGGATGCCGCCAAGATCCTGGAAGAAAAATGGGGATTGTCCGCCGAGGTAATCGACGCCCGGACAATTGTCCCGTTCAACTATGAAAAAGTGCTGGAATCGGTGAAGAAAACCGGCCGGATTCTCCTTTCCAGCGACGCCTGCGAGCGGGGATCGCACCTGAAGGACATGGCCCAAACCATCAGCGAACTGGCCTTCGACTACCTGGATGCGCCTCCCGTTGTGGTCGGGGCACGGAACTGGATCACGCCGGCCCATGAGTACGAGAAGTACTTCTTCCCACAGCCGGAATGGATCATCGATGCCATCCATGAGAAGATCCTGCCTCTGGACGGGCATACGGCGGCAACCAACTGGACCAGGAACGAACAGCTGCGCCGGCAAAAATACGGTGTGTGATTTTGGAGTGTGTTTTGGAGTGTATAAAAACGTGGAGCAGAACCCGATAGACCGTCTAATCGAAGACCTGAACCATGTTCAGCGCCAGAACCGCCTTCAGAACCTGGAGAAGCTCCAGGCTCTGATCAGGCAGGGCAAGCTGGAAAAGCCCGTGCCCGGCGGTTTTGTCAACAACCATATTCATACCACCTATTCCTTTTCGCCCTACTCACCCACAAAGGCTGTGTGGATGGCATATAATGCCGGCTTAACCACAGCAGGGATCATGGATCACGACTCTATCAGCGGAGCGAGGGAGTTTATTGAAGCGGGCAGAATCCTCGGGCTGGCAACGACGATCGGAGTCGAATGCCGCGCTGATTTGTCCGAAACGCCTTTAAAAGGGAAGCGGATCAACAACCCGGACCAGGTTTCCGCTGCCTATGTGGCACTGCACGGGATACCCCATACCCAGATTGACAAGGTGGCGCAGTATCTCGCCCCCTACCGGAAAAAACGCAACCGCCGCAATGTGGCGATGACAGCGCGGCTCAACATCATGCTGGCCAAATACGGGATCAACCTTGATTTTGCCAATGACATTGTCCCCCTATCCCAGGCTAGGGAAGGCGGGAGCATTACAGAGCGGCATATTCTGTATGCCTTGTCCCTGAAGCTGATCGAGCGTTTTGGCAAAGGGGAAAAGCTGGTGGATTTCCTGAAATCCAAGCTGAAGCTCAACTTCAGCACCAAGCTGGAAGGCTATCTGCTGGATGCCGAAAACCCCTACTACACATACGACCTGTTGGGGGTGCTGAAAAGCGATTTGGTGGAGCAGTTTTACCTGCCCGCCGCCGACGAGTGCCCGCCCATTGCCGAAGTTGTCTCGCTGGCCAATGCGATCGGCTGCATCCTTGCCTATGCCTACCTCGGCGATGTGGGTGAATCGGTAACAGGCGACAAAAAAGCGCAGAAATTCGAGGATGAATATCTGGAGCAGCTCTTTGAGGTGATCACAGGACTTGGGTTCCATGCCGTGACCTATATGCCGTCCCGGAATACTTTAGCACAGCTGTTGAGGGTCAAGGCCCTGTGCCGGCGGCACAATTTGTTGGAAATCAGCGGGGAAGATATCAACACTCCGCGGCAGTCTTTCATCTGCGAAGCCCTGGCCAGGCCGGAATTCCGCAACCTGGTGGATTCCACCTGGGCTTTGATCGGCCATGAGATCGCCGCAACGGAAGATCTCAAGCAGGCGTTTTTCGCTCCGGAAACGGCGGCGAAATATCCGGATCTGGCGGAGCGGATCGAGGCCTATAAGGCTGTTGGGCAAAAACGTTCATAGAGCAGTAACGTTCACAGACTGGTATTTTTAATGAAAAAGCTGAACTCCTTTATCCAGAGTTCAGCTTTTCATCTAGTCCCAAAGCCCTTTCAACAGGTATGACGCAGACCACACCTGTCCTCGGCTGGCTCAGGTCACCTACTACTTGTTGAATCACATTGATCGCTCCGTCCACCTGTTCGTTGGACTTGAGCAGTACAAAGATCATGCGGTTATAGCGCTCACTCACTCCTAATGTAGCAAAGCTGGAAAAAACCGGGACCCGATCCGCCATTAAATGGGCCATGCCGATACTGTCCACAATAGTCGCCCTGTCGATCCCCACCTGCAAGAACCCTTCCAGAACGTAGGGGACTTGGTCGGGATCGGCTAGAATGGCCAAGAGTAGATACAGGGTTATTCCTCCTCTCCTACATCCAAGTTATGTCAAGTGTAATGTGATCTATTCTGGATTTATGGCCAATTTCCTCCAACCAAATGTCAGGCTAGATATTGTCAGGCCAGGCGACTTTGCTGCCCCAAACAGCAGTGCCATCATCAGACAAAGCGGTAAAGGCCATCAGCCACACGGTGTTGTCGTCATCCCACTGGCGGATGAAAACGCCTTTGTATGCTGTTCCGTCTATCGTGAGGACAAGATTGCGGCCGTCAAGGCTCCAGCTGCCTATGCGGGCACCGGTCACCTGCCCATTTTCCTCCAGTTTAACCACTACCGATTCTTTAACTGCCCCTGATACGTCTTTTCCATGGTTGATCAGCTTGTATGAACCAACCACCTCTTCCTTTGCATACTCCCGGATGGTCTCGCCGGCATAGCGGTGCGGGGCGATCACCGGCCAGCCGTTCTCGTTGATAAACATCTGATGTACTCTCACTTCATGGTGCTCACCGCTGCCGACAAAGCGGGTGTGGAAGAATACGAAATACTTGCCGGTATCGGGATCGTAATAGGCGGAGTTGTGGCCTGGCGATTTGTAGCCGCGGCTCTTGTTCCGGATTTCACCGTCCACATGCACAAACTGGTAATTCCCCATCAGCTTCACGCCATGGGGGGCAATTGTGGAATCGTTGGACAGCGAACCTGTTCCCACCACAATTTCCATGTTGGTCCCTTTGGCGTCATGGTAGGGTCCATCGGGGTTTTGCGACCTGGCCACCCGGATGTTGTAGCCGTCGTTTGATCCCAAACCGCCAAAGGAAACAAAGAGATAGTAGTAATCGCTGTCGGGACTGTAAAGGATATAAGGCCCTTCGATCCGGCTGTGCCTGCCTCCCATCAGCTTTTTGCCGTAGCCTTGGCCCGGCAGGGGAAACCCGGTTTCCGGATCCATCCTCAAGATGAAGATGCCCCCGGAATAGGACCCGTACACCATCCACAGCAGGCCGTCTTCGTCAAAGAATACATGAGGGTCAATGGCATTGGGATGGCGGTTTGCGTTATACGGTGTGCCGTCGGGGCTGATCCCGCTCATACCGGATTTGAGAAACACACCCAGATTCTCATAAGGCCCTTCGATGCTGTCGGAAACCGCCACTCCCAAGGCGGACAGCGGCTTGGATCCTTCACAGGTACAATAGTAGAAATAAAACCGCCCATCCTCCAGCTGGATTACATCAGGCGCCCAAAAGGTGTTCGTCTGGGCCCATTCCAGAGCTTCTTCCATCTCTTCAAAGACATTGGAAATAAGCGTATTTCGACGGGTGTTGGTGGAAATCTGAGTCCATGTCATCAAATTGTCACTTTTGGCAGCTGCCAGGTGCGAGCCAAAGACATAATATGTATCACCGACTCGGATTACCGAAGGGTCGTGTACGGACGCATTTTTCGTAAAAAGCGGCCGGTGGATTGGATCCTGCGCGACAGGACCGCCGGTGCCCGGTTCTGCCCCGCCTTGGGAAAAAACGCTGATGCAGCCAACCAGGCCTAAAACCATGAAACTGACGAAAACGAGCAGCAGTACTGCTGAAGCTTTCGCAAAAATGGATCGCAGCATTTGGATTGCCCACTCCTCTCCATTGAGACTCTTGTTGGGGAATACCTCGCCGGAAACGTTTTCCTAAACATACAATTCGTGCTTCAAGGCAAGTTTCCTTTAAGATAAAAACTGACACTGCCCCACTTTTAGCCTGGAATAGTGTCAGCTGTAATGCTGCTTTTGCTTTTGCTTTTGCTTTAGCTTAAGCCGGCCGCCTCTTGCGGGTTGCCTGCCCTCCGCCTTTCCGCTTCCCGCCGGCCTGTTTTCCGGCCCTGGCCTTTTGTACCGGCCAGGAGGCCCAGTACCTCCAGAGTGTCCTTTCCCCCCGGCGGCGGGTTGACGGCAGTAAGGCTCTGCTGCCTTCCTTCAAGGTTGAATGCCGTCCCGTTTGTCTCCAGGAAATGGGATCCGGGCAGGACAACATCGGCGTGTTCCAGTCCGGGCGCCTTGTTGGGCGTAACAGCCACTGCGAACTCTAAGCCGCCGGCCTTGGCCAGGGGAGTCAAATCGTCTCCAATCACCACAAGGCCCCGGATTCCCTGAAAGTCCAATTCTGCTTTTGGAATCCCGGCCGCCAGCTGCCCGTAGAGGTTGCCGTGGTCATGAAGCACAATCAGTTTAGCCTTCCCACTGGACTTGGCATGCTTATGGAGATTTCTCAGTGCCTGACGGGACAAGCTGTTTTCCGCTGTGATCACGACCGGGTTTTTGGCTTCAAGATAGACATCGACTAAGGCCCTGATCTCCGCCGCGCTTATCTCCAAACCAGCGGCAAGGGCCTCTAAAAGCTTTTCAATTTCTGCTTGATCCAGCTTGATATGGGACGCGGCTCTTGCCGTAAACCCATCGCTGCCTTCACCAAGGACAAAAGCTGTGCAGCCGTTTTTGATCCGGCGATCGATCCTGCTTGCCACAGGGAGGTAATCCCGGCGCAGTTCGGTGTTGAGCACAATAACGAGATCCGCTCCATCAATCGCTGCCAATGATGGTCTATGGGAAGCCAGATCCGGGTAACCCGCAAGGGTACTGCGGACAACACTGGTGCCCAAGCCCGCAGCCAAGCTCATGATCTGCCGGTACTCCTCATTGGTCAGCCGCGGCGGCGCCAGGATCCCGATGCTGTCAGGCCCATATTTGGCGCCAATCTGCTGCAGCCGATCTCCAGCCAGGCCAACGGCTTCTCCCCATGCTGCAGGCTTCAGGCCGGCATCGGTTTTAACCAGCGGCTCCGTAATCCGATCGTCATAAAGGAAGCTGTAGTTGAAATAGCCTTTTTGGCACAAAATACCGCCGCTGACGGGATGAGCCAGATCAGATCCGACACCGACAATCTTATCGCCAACGAGAGAAATCTCCAGCCCACAGCCAAGATCACACTGGAGGCAGGTGGTGTCAACCTTCCGTTCCACCTCCCACGGTCCCCGTGTAACCCACGGATAATTGACGGTGATCGCCGCCGTGGGGCAAACAGCAGTGCATAAGCCGCAGGACTGGCATACCTCCATGAGGGGCCGCTCCAGCGACGGCTGGACAGTTGTGCCGAAACCCCGATCGACAAAGCCCAGCACGCCATGGCCTGCAAGTTCACGGCAGGCAAGGACGCACCTGCCGCACAGGATGCACTTGTTGGGATCGCGGTGAATGAACGGGTGAGATTGGTCAAGCTCGTAGCGTTTCGGTGTGGGGCTGAAGGCTTTCAGCTCCACCTCGAACTGATCGGCGAGCTTCCGCAGGCCGCAGGTTTCAGCATCGAGGCAGCCGCAGGCCAAACAGCGCTCGGCTTCTTCCCGGGCTTGCTCCGCTGTATAACCAAGGCAGTATTCAGTAAAATTGTCGATGCGCTGGGCAGCACTCAAATGCCTGGGTATTGACCGGGCTATCTTCGCCTTGCCGGCAAACTCTGCCGGATCAAGTTCTTCCAGATCGCCCCTGCTGATGGCAAAGCTGATCGCTTTGCCCTTCGCTTTGCCCGTGAGGTACGCATCGATTTCCAGCGCGGTTTTGCGGGCGCTGCCAATAGCCTCCACCACTGTGGCAGCACCGGTCACACAATCTCCGGCGGCAAACACGCCGGCTTTCGGTGATTCTGTAAAGGTACCCCACCTGGTTTGGTCGACATCCAGCTTGGCAATGAGTTCTTGATCCACTTTTTGGCCCAGAGCCAGAATCACTGTGTCGATGGGGATGGTAAAACCGCTGCCCTCAATTTCAACAGGCCGGCGCCTGCCTGAACTGTCGGCAGGGCCCAGCTCCATTTTTACCAACTGCAGGGCCTCCACACGATCCTCACCGATAAAGCCTGTGGGGTTGGTCAAAAACAAGAACTTGACCCCTTCTTCCATGGCTTCTTCCACTTCGATGGGCTGTGCCGGCATTTCTTCCCGGGAACGGCGGTAAATGACGCTGACCTCTTCAGCACCAAGGCGGACTGCGGTCCGGGCCGCATCCATGGCCGTATTGCCGCCGCCGACCACTGCGACCCGTTTGCCCAGAGCCACCGGCTTGCCCAGGGCCACATCCCTCAAGAAACCTATGCCGCTGTAAACGCCCGGCAGATCCTGTTTCTCAAAACCGGGCAATGAGGCCTCCTGGCAGCCGATCCCGATAAAGACCGCGTCATATTTATCCTGAAGCTCATCAAGGGTAAAATCCCGGCCGAGCTCTTTGCCGATGATCACTTCGCTGCAGAGCCGGGCAATGACACTGATCTCCCGATCTAGGATTGCTTTTGGCAGCCGGTATTCAGGAATGCCGTAGCGGAGCATGCCGCCAAGTTCCGGCCCGGTATCATACAAAGTAACCTGATGCCCGGCAAGAGCCAGGTAATATGCTGTGGTAAGGCCTGCGGGCCCACCGCCGACGACCGCCACCTTAAAACCAGTATCAGGCTGGGCTTCAGCAGTATGATCGCCGAGCTTTTCCAACCAGGCATCGCCGGCAAAGCGCTTCAAGCCGCAGATGTCCACTGGCTGGTCAACCAGGTTGCGGCGGCAGGCATCTTCGCAGAAACGGGGGCAGACACGGCCGCACACTGAAGGCAGCGGCATCCGTTCCCGGATCAGTTTTGCCGCACTGATAAAATCTTCGTTATTAATATGGGCAATAAAGCCTTGAATGTCGACTCCTGCAGGGCATGCGCTTTGGCAGGGCGCGACGCAGTCGCCGCAGTGTTCCGCCATTAACAGCTCCAGCGCCATTTTCCGCAGCTGCAGGATCTGGGCACTGTTGGTGACAACCTCCATCCCCTCGGCAACCTTTACAGAACAGGCAGGCACCGGGCGGCCTCGTACTTCCACAAAACACAAGCGGCAGGCACCAAACGGTTCAATACGGGGATCGTAGCACAGGTGTGGGATGTCTATTCCCAAAGCGAGTGCTTCAGCAAGGAGGTTTCCGCCCTCTGCCGCCAGGTATGATGTGCCGTCGATTATAATCTTAACTTCTGCCATTACTGTGCCACCTCCATGACTGTGCTTGACTTCGGTTTGCTCTCCACGTGGATGGCATCGAACCGGCAGGTGCTGGTGCACAAGCCGCAGCGGATGCAGATCTCTGGATCGATCGTGTAGGGTTTCCTCAGCTCGCCGCTGATGGCATTGGCCGGGCAGGCCCGTTCACACAGGGAACAGCCGCGGCAGAGCTCCGCATCAATAACATAGGAAATGAGTGCTTTGCACTGCTTGGCCGGGCAGTACTCTTCCGCGATATGCGCCTGATATTCATTGGCAAAATACTTAAGAGTTGTCAAAACCGGGTTGGGCATGGTCTGCCCCAACCCGCACATGGAACCGGTTTTAACCGCTTCGCCCAGATTTTTGATCAGAGCCACATCCTCTTCAGTGCCCCTGCCCTGGGTAATCCGCTCCAAAATCTCCAGCATTTTCTCGGAACCGATCCGGCAGAAAGAGCATTTGCCGCAGGACTCTCCCCGGGCGAAAGTAAGGAAGTATTTGGCCACATCTACCATGCAGGTGTCTTCATCCATGACCAAAAGGCCGCCGGAGCCCATGATCGCTCCGATCCGATCGAGGCTTTCATAGTCCACGGGAGTGTCGCCCAGGCTTGCCGGGATGCATCCTCCTGAAGGACCGCCTGTCTGGATGGCTTTAAACGGCTTGCCGGTTGAAATGCCGCCGCCGATATCAAAGACGATTTCATTTATGGTCATGCCCATTGGGATCTCCACCAGTCCGCCCCGCCTGACCTTCCCGGCAAGGGCAAACACCTTGGTGCCCTTGCTCTTCTCAGTGCCGTATTTGCTGTACTCAGCGGCACCGCACTGGAGGATCCGGGGCACATTGGCCAGTGTCTCCACGTTGTTGATGGACGTCGGCGCGTCAAACAATCCCTTTTCACTGGGATAAGGCGGGCGGAAACGGGGCATTCCCCTTTTCCCTTCTACGGACATGATCAGTGCTGTCTCTTCCCCGCAGACGAAGGCCCCGGCCCCCTCCCTGATCTCCAGGGTAAACGCAAAACCGCTATCCATTATGCTTTCACCCAGCAATTTGTGGGCCTTGGCCTGCTCAATTGCGAGCTTCAGCCGTTTGATCGCCAGCGGGTATTCAGCACGGCAGTAAATGTAACCTTTGCCGGCGCCGATGGCGTAACCGGCGATCAGCATCCCTTCGATCACCGAATGGGGATCGCTTTCCAAAATGCTCCGGTCCATAAAGGCGCCGGGATCTCCCTCATCGGCGTTGCAGATCACATACTTGACACTGCCTGGGGCTTGGCGGGTCAAAGACCATTTCAAGTGGGTTGGAAACCCAGCCCCGCCCCTGCCCCTCAAGCCAGAGGCCTTCAGTTCGGCAATAACTCCCTCGGAGCCAAGCCGCAGAGCCTTTTGCAGGCCTTGGTAGCCGCCGGCAGCCATGTAGCTGGCGATATCTTCCGGATTAACAACGCCGCAGTTCTGCAGGGCGATCCGCACCTGCTTTTCCATATAGCGGTCCATCTCCGGATCCAGGTTTGGAGCGTACACCAGAAGCTCTTTGACAGGTTCACCTCCGAACAGGTGCTGATTAATGATTAACTCAACATCTTCCGGGGCAACATTGCCATATAAATACCGCTCGTGTCCTTTTGTACTTACTTCCACAAGCGGTTCGCAATAACACATCCCCAAACATCCTGTCAGAATGAGAGCTGCGTCTAGAGCCGCTTCCTGCTGCGATAACTTACTGAGAAACTCATCGTAAACCTGCTGGGCCCCGGCTGCAATACCGCAGCTTGCCAAGCCGACTTTGATTGTATACTGCTTATTTGCCACGGCTGTCACCACCTTATAATTCGCGGACTAGTTTTTGTGCCTTCTCTGCAGTCATTCTGCCGTAGATCTTGCCGTTGACACTGATCACAGGAGCCAGGCTGCAGCAGCCGATACAAGCCACCTTGTCCAGTGTGAACTTACCATCCTTGCTGGTAGCGCCGCATTTCGTGCCTGTGGAGGACTCAAACGCCTCGATGATTTTATCTGCCCCCGCCAAATGGCAGGCAGTGCCGTGGCAGATCTGAATATGGTGCTCGCCAATTGGTTCGAGCCTGAATTGAGAATAAAACGTGACTATACCGTACAGCTCGCTGGCTGGGATCTCAGTCAATTCGGATACCTTGTCAATAAACTGCGGTGATACATAGCCCAATTGGTTTTGAATCTCTTGCAAAATCGGAATCGCTGCTCCTGAGAAATCACGGTATTTATTGACAATCTGTTCAATTGCGAGCAATTGCTCCGATGATACCTGCACGTTTGCAACTCCTTTCACAAACCTTGCGATCTTCCTTCTAGATTTGATCCCGGTTCTCCTACTTCGATGGCAAAGATTAATGGCCATAGTTTCCCAGTGACCAGCAAATGCCCCGTACCAGGATGATAGGCGATGCCGTTTAAGACATCGATCCGCTGTAAAACCTCCGGGCCGAACCGGCCTTCGAGATAGGAGCCGAGCCCGGACAAATCGATCCAGCCGATCACAAAGCCGGTTTCTGGATCGATGAGGGCAATTACATCCTCCAGCCATATATTAGCATAAATTACACCATCAATGTATTCCAATTCGTTGAGATTTTCCACAGGGCCAGTAATGCTCTGCACATCCACCTGTTTAACCGGCTGGTAGGTGTGGGGATCAAGAAATGTGAGCTTGGAAGACCCATCACTCATGATTAGATGCCGGCCGTCGTAGGCCAAACCCCATCCTTCGCCGGGATAGGTGAAAGTGCCGGTGAGGGCAAATGTGGTTAAATCGTAAACAAAGCCAGTGTTTTCCTTCCAGGTTAACTGCACGACGCTTTGATCGACTATGGCGATACCTTCACCAAAGTACTGATCCGGCATAGTAACAACCTGGCGGATCAACCCGTCCTCCAGCCTTACCTGCCTGAGAGTGGAATTGCCGTATAATCCGGTGCCTTCGTACAAATAGTTGTTATAATAAACCAGGCCTTGGGTAAAGGCTGAAGAATCGTGGGGATAGACGGCGGCAATTTTATAGCTGTAGAAAGGTTCGATTATGGCCCGATCGTTTATACCCCTTGTATGATAGCCAACTACAATCCCTATCAACACCAAGAACCAGAGGAAAACCTTGATTATCCGAGTTATCCCGCGGTTAATGGTTAACAACCTCCTTAAAACGTCATATTTATAATTTCGGCACAACAAAACCGATACCTCCATCTGCTGGGAAGCAGCCGGGAAAGAAGATCAATTTCATACAGGAAATCGGCCTTTTTAAAGAGAAAGTGAAATTGTATCCATATGAAAGAGGTGGAGCTGTGAAAGAAAAAATTGGGATTATCACTGACAGCACCTGCGACATTCCTCAGGAACTCATCGATGAGCTGGGTATTTCCGTGGTACCGCTGCGGGTTATGTACAAAACCCGGGAGTTTCGCGATGGAATTGACATCACTGCTGAAGAGATTTACGCCAATATGGACAAAGAAGTTCCCACAACTTCGCTCCCCAGCATGCATGATGTGGAGAAAACGCTGTCGGCCATGAAGGAGCAGGGTTATACCCATGTGCTGATGATCCATCTGTCATCGCGCTTAAGCGGGACTTATCAGATGATCGAATCCGCAGCACAGCGGATCAATGACCTGACTGTGAAGGTATTTGATTCCAGATCTGTCTCCATGGGCCTGGGATACATTGTAATCGAAGCAGCCCGGGCTGTCAAAGCCAATATGAGTTTCGACAATGTCTGCAAATTGGTGGGCAGCCTCAGGGAACGGCTGCATGTCTACTTTGTCGTGGGAACGTTGGAATATCTGAAAAGGGGCGGCCGGATTGGCAAAGTTTCGGCAACAATCGGCGAGTTCTTGAACATCAAGCCGATTATCACCATTAGTACCGAAGGCATTCTCATGACTTATGCCAAGGTGCGCGGGCATAAGCAGGCCTTGGACCGTTTGGTGGGAATCGCAAAAGGCCATCTGGCCACGGCTGCCAACCAGATAGCTGTCTGCTATGGAGGGGCCCAGGAAGAAGGAGCTTATGTTATCAAGCAGATCGGGCAGCTGGCCAATGTCAAGGAATTGATCACGTCAACACTCAGCCCTGTGCTGGGAGTCCACTCCGGGCCTGGGACTGTGGGGTTTGCGGTTTTGCAGGGGGAGTAGTTATTTAACCAGCTCATCTGCCACCCAGTTGATATACTCTTCAATGGCTGTATAACCGCTGGGCATAACTTGGTTGTGGTTGCCGTTTTTGACTCCCTTTTCCTGTTCCCACCAGTCCGGGATGCCGTTGTTGTTGTCATCTTTCCAGGTGGGATCCACTACCTGTTTAGTCTTGATCGCCTGTTTTGCAGGCCAGCTGCTTACCACCTCACTCTGGGAATCAATGATTTTGCCCCGATCGGTCGGACTTTGAACTGTATTGACTACGCGGTAATCAATCGCGTCCCGGGGAAAAGCACCGGCAGAGGCCAGCACCAGATCATAGGCTTCTTTTGCAGAATGAGTCTCAACATACGCCACCGGGATCTCGCTGGTGTGTTTGATATAACTGGACTTCTCCGGGCCGGTGCCGCTTACCAGATCCCATTGATTTGACGGGACATTTCCATCCATGGCGTTTCCATACCAGTAGGCCTGGGCGTAGGGGGCGTTGTCCTTAAACGCTTTTGCACCTGTCGAATTCGGCCCTCTTTTGTAGTAGTTGCCGACAAAGTTGTAGAAGGTGATTGTATCTTTGTCTTCATTGTTGCCGGCGCTTCCACCGCCCCAATTATAGATTACGTTGTTGCGCCAATCCACCACAAACCCGATAGGATCTTTATCGAGCGGCTCGTAATTGCCTGGGCGGGGATTGCGGCCGCGGTTATGGGCATAGAGATTGTGGTGAAGGCTAACCTGCTGCCCAAAACTGCCTCGGATTAATGAGCCGTAGCCATGTTCCCCTTTCCCGTGAATTGAGTCATTGAGGGCTTCGCTGACGATACACCACTGAATTGTCACCAGGTCACTGTTTCTGATTGAAAGTGTCTCATCTATGCCCCAACTTGCAGTCACATGATCTAAGACAACATTGTACGCTCCATCAAGCTCGACAGCGTCCTCTTCTACCTCTTTGATATCACCCAAGCGGACACGGATATGGCGGACAATCACGTTTTCTGCCTTGACTCTAAAAGCCCTGTTGGCAATGGTGATTCCCTCAGGTGAAGTCTGTCCGGCAATGGTAATGTCTCCGTTCTTTATTTCCAAAGGTTTGTTCAACTCGATGATCCCTGAAACCTTAAAGACCACTATCCTCGGACCGCTCGCCTCAATGGCTGCCCGCAGGCTGCCGGGGCTGCTGTCGTTCAAATTGGTAACAAAGATGACCCTACCACCGCGGCCTCCAGTCGCCTCTGCGCCAAAACCTTCCGCACCTGGAAAAGCAGGCACTTCAGCCGGAGGTATCGGGTCATGATCATCGTTGTCATCCGGCGGATCAGAGCCTTCACCGTTTTCATCTCCTCCATTGCCGGGGATCAAAGGCTCTTTCTGCCAGATAAAACAGCCTGACAAAAGCAGAGCAGCAATCAGTACTACAGCCAAGTACCTCGCCGATTTCATTGACAAATGCTCCCTCTATCCTCAATTGCTGGTATATTCGTCCATCTGCCAGCAATTACCTGCATATTTTCACCCCTCTATGGCAATATCTACCAATAGGCAGGGGTAGAGCCGCAGCTGGAACCCATGACAGGAACAACAGGCGAATTGTTGAATTCCATAAATACCGGCTTTTCCGGTCACTGCAAGGAGAACTGAAAATGGGAGGTATCGCATTGGTAACAAAGAAGTGGTTTGCTGTCTTGCTATTGGTTTTTGTTTTTGCGTCAGGATGGATGTTTGCCGGCCGGGTATTGGCCGCACCGGATCAACCAATTGCTCCTGGATGGGCGGCAATCGTAACCCCAGAACATACAGCCAACCTGGAGGCAGCTGCGCTTGAAGAAAAATACGCAAACGCTCTGAAGATTACTGCGGCAGAATTGATAGAGCTTTTCGATGTGGATGAAGACATCATTGTGAAAATCAATGATGACGGGATCACCTTTACCAGCACGGTTCCGGGAACTACTGCCGGGGATAAGAACCGTTTTGTTTGCCTTGGCTACAAGGACGGCTGGGGCGTTTTGGATCTGACGGCTTTGGATAACATGACCGGGAAAATTGGTGTGGATTTGTTCGCAGATCTGGACTTGACCAATACAACCAATGGGTTCTACGTCAGGTTGAAGCGGGCGGGCCAAGACAGGGGCAGGTACCACCGGGAGAGCGCCGGTGTAAGCCTACCTGACACAGTTTTCCCAACCTACACCACCAATGCAGTGGACAACGCCTACCTGGAGCTGACAATCCCCTGGCAAGGCAGCATTACAGTCAAAAGCGTTTTCCTTTGGATGGAAAGCGAGATCCGCGGGTTTGCGGATATGGCTGAGAGAATTAACGGAGGGGCTGGTGCGGCGCAGGATCGGGTTTTCCATGTAGCAAACGGAGCTGAGTTTTACAATGCGCTGCAGGAAGTACGCGAGAAGCCGGCTGAACCTGCGGTTATTTACATTGACGGTACAATCACGTTCGACGAGTATTGGGCTGCTGCCGGCAGACAAAATGCCCGGCCGTCTATTGAGCTCGGCAGCCAAGTGGAGAACCTGTCCATAATTGGAGTAGGCGCAAACGGATTGTTCGACGGCATAGGGCTGAAGATCCAAGGCCGGAATACCATTGTTCAAAATGTGACGGTGCGGTATGTCCGGAGAGGAGATGCGCTTGAGATCAATAACGCCAAATATGTGATGATCGACCACTGCACTCTGTATAATGAGCCGCTGGATGTCAATAAGGACAAAAACAAATATGACGAGCTGATCAGCATCAAGAATGATACGGAGTATGTAATCCTGTCGTGGAACCATATCTACAACAGCCATAAGACGATCCTAATCGGAAGCAATGATGGCGAGGATGCGCAGCCGGACCGGAAAGTGATTATGCATCACAACCTGATTGAAAACTGCAACTCCAGGCTGCCGCTGTTTAGGGGCGGGCACGGCCATATTTACAACAACTACTACAGAAATTGCGATGGTTCCGGTATCAACTGCCGTACCGGCTCGAAGATCTTGATTGAAAACAACTACTTTGAAAATGTAAGCGGCCCCATTGGTTTCTGGTTTGATGATGTAAACCCGGGTGGGCTGTATGAGCTGCGCGGGAACATCTATGATCGCTGCAGGGGAAGCCAGCCAACAGCGTCAACGGTCAGGATGAATTTCGAGGCTGGATACAGTTACAGCTGGGACGCAGTGGAAGATGTGCCGCGGATAGTAGCGGCTGGAGCAGGAGCCGGGCAGATTTAGGGCAAGAAAAAACTGCGAAGGAAGCATCGGGCTTCCCCGCAGTTTATTCCCAAAGTGCTAAACTATTTCTGCGCCAGTATCACATACACTTCAATGGCGTCCAGCATGCCGCCAACAAAAGATATATCGGGAAGCAGCTCTTTCTTCTGCTCGTCGACGATGCCCTCCCAATGGGCTTTAATCCGCTCTACAGCTTCATCCATGGCTGCGCTGCCCAGATCATTGATTAATCCCAGGGCTTTTGATTCCACTTTTTCCATAATGCCCGCCACCTGGCGCGGGTCCCACTTGGCCAGTTCCTCAATGGCATTCTTGATATCATAGGCTATGTCGATGGCCTGGGCTGCAGCCGCTTCGAGGACCACCCCGTAATCATCACACTCCAAGGAAAATGTGGCCACTCCCCAGACCATGGAGTGCATGCCCATGACCGCGCCGACCGCGTATTTGGTGAAGCTCTTCAGGTAGTTCTGCACGGCGGATTCAAGCATTGCACCATGCTCGCCACTGGCTAGCACACCGATAGTGAAGTAGGTATCACGGTCAATCTCCAGCCAGGCAATTTCTGGGCTGCCGTCGACCATCAATTTGGCCAACGGGAAGACCAACACTTTGTTGTTGATCTCCTCGACGTACTGCTGGATTGATTTGCTGTACCCCAGCTCCTGCAGGACTTCCAGCGCTGTGTACTTGTTGTCGCCACTAATCCAAATCACCGGTACATCATCGGGCAAGCCTTGCCACAACTCAAAGACCCCAATTCCGCCAATAACTTTGGCCTCCAGCATAGAAGCGGCCAAGCCCGTTCCGACGTTGAAGGCGCTGATTGCCTGTGGATCACCGCTGTGGACGTCATTTGCCGCTCCGGCGAGATTGATGCTTGTCTTCAGTGATTGGTTGGCTGGATCCTGAGCCACTGTGACGATAATCACCCTTGGCTGATAGGTGCGGCCGATGACCAAGTCGAGCTTTTCTGCCAAGTCCTGTTCAATCAGTGTTTGCTCAGCCACCAAGCGGTTGATGATGCTTCTGGTATACCACTTGAACACCGACAGCGAATCGGGATTGGCTGCGCTGCCGTGCAAAGCTTCCGCAACCGTCTGCAGCTGTTCAGCTGCCGCCGGCGGCAGATCCGGGGCGTTGATGGCAATGGTATGGGCGACTTGATCAAGCGCCTGATTTTCTTGCAGCACCGTCTTGTGCCGATAGACTTCATAACCGGTGGAGATCCTTATTTCCACAGCTTTGATGTCATAATCCGCTGTATTGATAGTATCGCCGATCACCTTGCCGGAAGCTGATTCCAGAATGACTGTGTACAGCTCGCCTCCGTCGTAGCCTGCGGGGGCATACACCAGATCAACTGCGTCCAAGCTCAAATCCGTAAGCGGCATGCTGGTGGTGAGGAGCCGATAGGATTCGGTAAGAACCTCCTCGTCACCACCAGCCAAGATCGTGGCAAAATCACTGAATTGATCGCTAAAACCGCTTCCCTTGGGCATCACCGAGAGTACTACCTCTATTTGAGCTGCGATCGGATAGTCCTGGAATTGAACATAGCGAATCGGAATCGCCACATAATCCTCCAGTTCAGCAACATCAGCTGTGAACGGAACCACAAGCAGCTTGTCCTCACCTTCTGCTTGATACTTCACAGCAGGCAGGTGCTCGAGCTGAATGCTGTCCACACTTACGCCCGCAAGCCGTGCCAAGGCCTCCCGGCCATCGGCCAGCAGATCAACGATGGTCCGTTCCGGTTGATAGCCCAATCTATCCAAAACGAGGATCGCCAGGTTGGCCAGGTCAGCCTCGGTTCCCCATCTCTGCGTCAATACAGCCTCAGGGGCGTACCTTGGCTGCCAGGTTTCCAGCTTGTCTTTGCTCGGCACCCACCGCAGCTCTCGCAGCAGCGCCATCAGCCCGTCCACTGACGATATCTCCTCAAATTCCAGCGCACCGGCAAGATTGACCCGGGGTGGAGCGATGCTTTCTTCTTGTTCCACTTCCCCTTCAAGATCAAACTGATCGTACCGTGCGAGCTGCCCCTTTGCAGCCTGCCGCTCTTGATATGCCCTGACTTTCGCATTGATTGCCGCATCGAGTTTCTGTGCGAAGTCCATAATGCCAAATTCGGCTTTGGTTTGAGTCTTGGACCCCAACAGGGCTGTTTCGGTATATCCAGTCTCCGGGACAGGTACATGCAAGCCCGGGAAGAGATCGGATTGGAGCGACCAGGCGTGATCCTGCCCGTCTGATGGTATCGCGAAAACGACCACAGCACGGCGAGCCATCCCGTCTTTAACAACCGGATCGCCAAACCCCAACACCAGTTCATCCGTAATGGAGCTTGGGGCTAACACATAAAATACTTCCCCGTCATCAGGATCGCCAAAGCTGCCCAATCCTTGAGAAGCAACGAGTTTGCCTATGTCAAATTCTGACTCGGCACCGGTAAAATCATCCCGGACGAGCTTGAAACAGCCTTCCAAGACGGTGCCGAAGTCATCTGGGTGATCAACGAACGTTACATCGGCAACTACGAGGTCGCTCTCTAACGAGCCAAGATGCGAGACGTACCCGACCTGGTTCAGGTACAGGTCAATCCCTTCGGCAGATACCGGTTCAGCATGGAGATCCAGGGCAATTTCACCCTCGATTAGTGGGAGCAAGAGATCATCTTGCCGCAGATCGACAAACAACTCGCAAGGATTCTCTGCAAACTCCCGCGGGATTTCGAAGACAAAACGCATTTTATTGAAGGATCCCGGTGCAACCATCCTGGCCTCCCCAAAGCCCAAGGGCATGCTCATGGTTGCCTCAAGGCTGATGGGGATGAAGGCATGGCCTTTGTCAGTCTGGATCCGCAGGGAAAATACCTCCTGCGGGTTAATGTCCAACAGGGCCTGCACCTTCGATGTCAAATCCAGTTCGACTACCCGGAAAACGTTGAGCTCATTGGCAGCCACAGATCCGATCTGATCCAGGTCGTCAAGAACGGTAATGCGGATCTCGAATGCATCCGACAGGCGCATCAGCGCTTCAGCCGGGTATGTTTCCAAGGCAAACTCAGGATGGCGGCTGGTGCCGATCAAGTCAAGGGCGAAATGCCCATAAGCTGTGTCATAAAAATGCAGCGAAGCTTGGGATAGATACTGGTCCTCAACCAAAAACACCAGCGATCCGGTAAGGGGCTCACTCGGCTTGACGGTCAGGCTCATCTCACCGGGGATCAGCAAGCTGTCTGCAGCCAGCCAGCTTGCTCTGGACACAGGATACATGCTGTTGTTGTTCCAGCCGAGATATAAATGGGAACTTAAACTGGGAATCAGGTAGTCTGGAACCTTGTATTCTTTTTTGCCGGAAGCTCCGCCGCCCCCCATCCAGCTGGCAGGGTGGCTGCTGCCTTTGGTATCTACAATCACTTCCTGCGCTTCCAGGATATTCTGCAAAGAAGCGCCGACACTGACAAACTGCCAGCCCTGTGGAGCCATCAAACCTTGCAGATAGTTGCTTACGGTCACTCCGCTCACTGTAAGCTCCACCGCTGTATTCGAGGCTTTGATATCCAGTGGGATGTACCTGGTTTGCAGATCATTTGTAGTCAGGCCGTAACTTTGCATTTCACTGACGTCTGCTGCCGAACCGGCACTGTAAACCTCCATGGCTGCAGGGCCAATCACGGTATCCCCCTGTGCCAGTTTGACGGCGAGTACTTTCATGGTCCCGGT
>JAAYNP010000036.1 GCA_012520795.1 Bacillota bacterium | reverse complement strand
GAGAAAATCAGCATATCAGCTGATTGGGGCCCTAGGATATATCGGGCTAATGAGATGATTACCGTGTCTGTTGCCGCAAATCATCCAAACTGGATGGTAATCCTAAGCACCACTGGGCTTACCTATGCCGGTGAGTTGAAGTCAGGTGATTCCCCAACTCCACCTCAGATAACACCGGAACTGCTAGATGTTATTCAGGTAAATCATGGTGGTGATGTTATATCTCAGTACAACCTATCCCAGCCGGTGATCTTTCGCAGTAATGGTAATAATGCTCAGACCTTTATGTTGTGGGTTGACTGCACCCTTGGGTGGCAGCACATAGCTGGAAACTATGAGGGTGTGATTGATATTGTTTTGGCTCAGGAATAATTGTTGGACCAAGTGTTGATCTGTTAGTGTATTAATAGTAAAATAAGAAGGACTATTATGATTAGCGTTTCGATAAGGGCAAACCCATTGAAAGATGGGGACGCAAAGCTTCAGGCCTAAAGTCGGATGACCATGGTGGCTGAGTTGCCGAAAGAGGATTAGGTTGTAAGGAGAGACCTGTCATTATCTTTCGCAATGATAGGTCTTTTTTACGAAGGAGGGATAATATGGGCGATGTAGTTCGGGTCCTGCTTGTTGTTGGCTTGTTATTGGCAGTCATCTCAACACCTGGGATTACCAAGGAACTGAACCAGGCAACAACCACTGTCCGGATAGTAATCCCGGTAGTCCAGCAGTTAACGATTGTGGATCCAGTAGCGCTAAGCTTTGCCTATCCGTGGGACGGGCTCGAGCGCGGCCTCCCTCTGATCATATCTGATGTTGGCCTGATGCAGATCCAAAGCAATGCCAGCTGGTTTTTATCTGCACAAGCATTCCAAGGTGAAGGCTTTCAGATTTATGCAAAGCCCCATAATACACACAGTGATTGGAAACCGGTAAATGAGTTTAGTAAGTGGACAGGCCCGATGGGAAGCTATGAATACAGCTGGGATCTTAAGATCGAGGCCGCCGGCACTCCAGAACCGGGCAGCAAGACTGTGCAGTTGGTGTTTACCTTAAGTCACCTTTAAGGGGTACGAAACCAAGGGGTATTTACCGTTTTCTTATCTGTTTTTCGTATAATTTAACATTATCGGTGTTGACAAACGGAATTTTACTAGCTATACTAATACCAAATTACATATTTAACTGCTCTTATCCAGAGAGGTGGAGGGACTGGCCCAATGAAACCCGGCAACCGGTGGCTGATGCCACAAGGTGCCAATTCCTGCTGGGAGATACCCAGAAAGATGAGAGGGGGTTACGTTAGTATAACGTTAATTAGCCTCTTCTTATGAAGGGGCTGTTTTAGTTTAAGGGGGGGTGGGTTAGTGATTGAACTAAGAAACGTGAGTAAGACCTTTCACACCGATCGAGAGATTCAGGCGCTGAAAGACGTAAATCTGCAGATCCCCAAGGGAGAGATCTTCGGCATTATTGGGCAAAGTGGGGCAGGTAAGTCAACACTGATTCGCTGCATCAATGGACTGGAAAAACCGGATCATGGCGAAATCATCGTTGATGGTGTCAATATGAGCCAACTAAACCCGGTTCAGCTCCGGGAAGCCCGCAAGTGTATCGGTATGATTTTTCAGCACTTCAATCTTCTGGCTTCGCGGACAGTAGCAGGCAATATAGCTTATCCCCTGGAAATAGCCGGAGTGAAACGGCACGTGATTAAAGAGCGAGTTGATGAACTGCTGCATTTAGTCGATCTGACTGACAAAGCAAATGCTTACCCGCGGCAGCTCAGCGGTGGGCAGAAACAGCGGGTCGGCATTGCCAGAGCCTTGGCCAACAGACCGCAGGTGCTGCTTTGCGACGAAGCCACATCAGCACTTGACCCTGAAACCACCAAATCTGTACTGCACTTATTGGCTGATATTAATGCAAAAATGGGTTTGACGATTGTGCTCATCACCCATGAGATGGCGGTTATTCAGGAGATTTGCGACAAGGTGGCTGTCCTTGACAACGGCACTATCCAGGAAACTGGCTCAGTAATTGAGATTCTGGCCAGGCCCAAGACTGAGGTTACAAAGCGAATGATTCAGGGCTTGATCAATATCCAGATTCCTCCTGAGCTGTTGGAGCGAGCGAGGGCATCAGTCACCGAGAGTTGTGTGCTGCTGAAACTGAAGTTCATCGGGCCACAGGTACATGAACCGGTGATCTCAGCCATGCTCCATAAGTTTTCGGTTGAAGCGAACATCCTCTTTGGCAAGATTGATCAAATTAAGGACACTCCCTTCGGAATGCTGTTGGTAGAGATCTGCGGCCCGCCTGATCAGGTAGATCAAGCAATAGCATACATGAATGAACAGGGAGTAGAGATGGAGGTGGCCACCAATGGGTAGTTTTAACATGATCACAATTCTCTGGAGTGCGGTGCTGCAAACCTTGGCGATGGTGGGCATCTCCGTAGTCATTGCTCAAGTCTTGGGAATGCCCCTTGGTGTGCTGATTGTGATTACTGAAGAGGGGCATATAGTACCGAATCGATGGTTGCATCGGATCCTAAGTACCACAGTCAATATCGGTCGATCGATTCCGTTTATCATTCTGTTAGTCGCTGTGCTGCCGCTGACTCGTCTCCTGGCTGGAACGACGTTTGGCACAAAAGGAGTTATTGTACCGCTGACGATCGCAGCAATTCCTTTTGTTGCCAGAGTGGTGGAAAGCGCCTTGAAGGAGGTTGATCCGGGAGTTATTGAAGCAGCTCAGGCCATGGGTTCCACACCGATGCAGATCGTTTACAAGGTGTTGATTCCAGAAGCTTTGCCAAGCTTGGTTTTAGGGTTCACCTTGACAGCTGTGAATCTGATTGGCTATTCAGCTATGGCAGGTGTAGTCGGCGGCGGTGGGTTAGGCGATTTGGCCATCCGCTATGGATTTCACCGCAAACAAGTTGATATCACCTGGTACACCGTGATCATTCTGGTTGTCCTGGTGCAGCTGCTGCAAATGCTGGGAAACTGGGTAGCTAAAAAGCTTTCCCATTGAGTATTGAGTGGAAAATTTAAGAAAAAAAAAGTGAGTAAAGGAGAGATATTCATGACAAAAAGATTAGTCGTGTTGTTGGTTATAGTTGTCCTCTTGTTAGGAAGCGCCAGTACTAACGCCCAAAAGACGATCAAAGTCGGGGCAACTCCCGTTCCCCATGCTGAGATTCTCAACAAGGTCGTTTCCGTTTTGGCTGAAGAGGGCGTTAACCTGGTGGTAATTGAGTTTACTGACTATGTGCTGCCAAACCTAGCCCTTGCCCAGGGAGAAATTGATGCCAATTTCTTCCAGCACACTCCATATCTGGAAGGATTCAACCAAGATCACAACCTGAATCTGGTACCCTTGGCGGGCATCCATGTAGAACCCCTAGGTGTTTACAGTTATCAGGTCAAAAATCTGGATGAAATCGGCAAGGGTGCCACTATCGCCATACCCAATGATGCTGTCAACGGCGGCAGGGCACTGCTGCTGCTGCAAAGTGCCGGGCTGATCAAGGTCGATCCGACAGCGGGGATTGCACCCACGGTCTTTGATGTAACCGAAAATAAGCTGGGGTTAACATTTGTGGAATTAGAGGCAGCACAGCTGACCCGTGCTTTGGAGGATGCCACTGCAGCCGTGATTAACGGTAACTATGCACTGGTAGCCGGGCTGGTTCCAACCAAGGATGCCATTTTCCTTGAAGGCAGTGAATCCCCATACGTCAATGTCCTGGTAGTGCAGGCAGAAGATAAGGAAGACCCTGCCCTAAACAAGTTGGCCGAAGCTCTGCAAAGTGATTTGGTTCGTGATTTTATCTTATCTGAATATGCAGGTGATGTTGTCCCTGTATTCTAACGATGGTTTAACTTAAGATGTATCACTGTAAAGCCTGCTCGCAAGCCTGCTTGTGCAAGAGCAGGCTTTTTTTGTGCATATGATGCGTTTTGAGATTATTTTGACCGGAATTTCAGTCCCGTTTGATCCTTATAGTCTATACTCGTTTGTAGACATGCCCTACGTACATTCAAGCTCTACGGATTTGCCGGAGGAGGCGATGAAGTGCGCAAGCAGTGTTTGATCGCAGCATTATTGGTTTTGACAATGCTGATAGTATCGGTGAGTTTTGTACATGCACATAAGCGAAATGGTGGGCAGGTTCAGGCAATCCCGGTAACGATTCGGATCCAGCAGTGTGTGGACTCTTCAGTACGCGGCCCCCTATTTTTTCTGATCTCAGGAGCAAAGGGTGTTTATCGCGAGAACGAACCGGCTCATTATGCCATAGAAACAAACATACCTGTTCGTGTCCAATTTACAGCCAGTCCAGTCAGGTATGTATCGACCTTAGATAGTTTACAGAAGCGGACAGGCCATACGCTGGAAGCAGTTTTTTGGGTCAACAGCCAGGAGCATACTTTTTCCGATCAGCAGCCTTTGATCATGCAGTTGGATCATGCTCAGCTGTTTGAAGGGGAAATATTTGGACAGGTTTTTATCCATGCAGTTGAAGCACAACCGGCAGGTGTCTATGAAGGAATGATTACAATTACGGTTTCACCAGCGCTGGAAGAATGATTAAGGCGCATATTTGTTTTGTGTGGGGACAAATGGGGAGGAGATTCAATGCAGAAAACAGGCTTATTGGTCGTTGTATTTTTGATTTTACTTTCTTGTACAAGCTTTGCTGTGGGGGTACGCCCGCTAGTCTTGGACCTGGATTTGACGCCAGGGGATCGGGCAGAGTTTGAAATCGCTTTGACACCAGGCTCGACAGAGGAAATTGTCGATCTATCGCTATACCAGCCAGTTCAGATGCTGGACGGGGGTTTGAATTATGAACTGGCCAATCGCGACACTTTTCCGGTAAGCAGCTGGATCACTCTGGAGAACTATCAGGTGAGGGTGCTGCCAGGTGCAGAGACTGCAGTTAAAGGTACAATTCAAGTTCCGTTTTCAGCAGGAGGTACTTATGTAGTTGTTATTATGGTGGAACCGCAAACCCAGGTGGCCCAACAAGGTATCACGTTCAGGGTCAGATATGCAATCCGGCTGAATATTCGTGTCAATCGGCCTGGCTTGATTCCCACCTGCGAACTGACAAGATTTGAACTGGTGCGGGGAGAAGAAGGCGAGCCGGTGATTCGAGCAAGACTGAAAAATCCATCTGCATGGGACTATTTAGTCTCGGGGGAGATTACGATCCGCGACGAAAAACGCAGACTGGTCGAGCGAATCCTGATCATTCCCGAGTCTTTGGCGGGTTCCAACTATACAGCAATTCGGATTTATCCTGGTTATGAGGTCGAATTGGTCGGCAATGTCACCCGCAGGCTCGTACCAGGCGAATATCAGCTGCGGGGCTTTTTCCGCTATGGCGATCGAGGTCAAATCATCCACAATGAAGTCATTGTGATCAATGAAGGGGACTTCAATTTTCCCTCGGTGGACGAAATCGGTGCCTTCACGATCGAACCGTTGGTTGTGGATCTGAAATTGCGCCCTGGAGAGCGCCGCAGTCAAGTAGTTCAACTTCAAAGTGAAGTTGGAGATGATGTCCAAATAGTGGTTGGACTCCGCGATGTCCAATCAGAATACCCTTATTCATTACTGAACTGGATCGAGCTGCGCAGTACAGAAATGCTGCTGAGAGGCAGGGGCAGCGCTCGAGTCCCGATTACGCTTGTTGTCCCTAGAGATGTGGAAACCGGAAGTTACCATGGCAATCTTGTCTTTCAAGCCTTTTCCACAGAAACTGGCGCACCCCTTGGCGAGCGAATTGTACCGGTGGCACTGGTTATTGGTGACAGCTTCGAATATGAGGTTGAAGTACGCAGCCTGGCGGCTCAACTGATCGAGAGTGAAGGCCATTGGATGTCGTTGGACCTGTATAATGCTGGTCAGGCAATGATTGCACCCTATGCTTCGCTGGTGATTTTTGATCAGGAAGGCAATTACATCCAGCGAGCAGAGCTTAAGCTGCCTGAAGGGATTGATCGGATTATTCCGCTGGATAGTCAACAGTTGGAAGCAGTGATCTCACCGCTGGAGAGCGGAAGTTATACAGTTGAACTCCAGGTTTACAACAATGGCCAGCAAATAGCGGTTATGGAACGAGTTTTGGAAATATAGGCAAGGACTTTGTTGCATGTATAGGGTGACCGTGCAACTAGGAGGTGGTGAACGGGACGGTTGGGCAGGTAATTGCTTAATGTCAGGCTTTGCAGCTGCAAGCCATGCTTGTGGCAAGTGAAAGGACAATCACATTATAGACTAGGAGGAATTGGCTGTGAAGAAATTATCGGTTTTTGCTTTAGCTCTGTTGCTTTTCACTCTGGGTGTAAATACTGTAGCAGCCCAATTAAACGAGGATGCATTTCCTGTGAAGATAAGGCTTCTGGAGTATGCCTATCTTGAGGTTCCGGAGATTCTCGATATAGGTAAAGTTGACTTTTATGAGGGCTTCGAGAGATTCGAGGTCTGGACGAACATCAAATTGTATACCAATACTGATGTGCTGATCAGATTTGAGTCGGCCGGATTCGATTTTGAAGGTGAGGGAGTCAATCCCGTTGGATACCTGTACAAATTGCAGCATTATACTTATCAGAACCAGTCCTTTGCTTCCGGTGGCTGGCGCGGCGGATGGAATCCCAATGATTCATTGTTCCACTGGACCGGCGATGTAATCAACATTCCGTTTGCAGCCAGGGTCAACAACTCTGTGACTCCAGAAAACTTCTTCAGAATTAAAGCTGGAGAGTATAGAGACACTATCACTTTGACGGTGAGTGCTTACTAATCTGACCGGCCTAGAGTTGGCACCCATACCTAACTGACCTGCCGCCAAGCTGCGGCAGGTCTTTTTATGCTGCAGTGTTTGGGACCAATGTCAATCGGCGACAAGGGCTACAATTTGAGGAAAAATTGACCAAAAAATGATTATTATTTGTGTGGTAAATCAGCTTCGTTTGACAGCCGTCTGGTAGACTTGTTTTAGTGATTTTAGGTTATCCAAAGGTGGTGGTAGCCAAAGGTCCTCATAGCTTTGGAACAACGGATTACATCCAAATACCAAACGGCTAAAGTAAGCCCAATAAACATTAAGGAGGAATCCTGTAATGAAGAGAACTTTTGTATTCGCTTTAGCGCTGGTTTTGTTGCTGACAGTTGGTGTGCTAGCCGCACCACCCATTAAGCGGGGGCCACAGAATGATTCAGCAAGTGTACCGTTTACCATCAACATTTTGCCCT
>JAAYNP010000035.1 GCA_012520795.1 Bacillota bacterium | reverse complement strand
CATAGGTAAGCCCAGTGGTGCTTAGGATTACCATCCAGTTTGGATGATTTGCGGCAACAGACACGGTAATCATCTCATTAGCCCGATATATCCTAGGGCCCCAATCAGCTGATATGCTGATTTTCTCTGGAGTAACCATGAGATTGGCAAAAGGCATGATTTCAATTGTTACAGGAATGCAGATATTGCTATTTGGTGATTCCAAAATCCCCGTATACTCGCCTGGTGGCCCCCAAGCTCTGGGTCGAATTTTAACCTCGTTGGAAGCTGCACCTTGTGCCAAGAATATGGGATGATTCTTCTTGCTAATGACTTGCCAGGTGCTTGTGCTTGTGTAACCCGTATCAACTTCAAGGCATTCCGACAGCTCGATCTGCCCGTTTTCACTGATCAAATAATCCATTTTAAACCACACGGGATTATTCGCGTTATGCTCTCGTGTAATACTAAGGGTAATAGGTTCTGTATGTTCCCCGGGCGGTTCGTAAAGAACCCAATAAAGCTTATCAGGATCAACATTGCTTTTTTCCATCTGGGCAAAGCCAAAGGATGCCACGAGAATGAATCCGGCCAGACAGATACCTGTGGTGAGAATCCACCGCCGGATCAACTGATTAATCGTTTTTGGGACCTTATGCTTCTCGGATCTATTCATCATGCTGTTAGTCACTTCCCATCCAGCCCAAAGCTTTAGTGGGCATTAGTGTATAGTTTTTCTGACTGGAATCAACGCAGCGGACAACCAATTTACAATCAGCAAACTCACTGTGAAGGCCTTGTTCCAGCCGCTTGGAAACCACTTTGACGCCAACCGAGTCGGTTGCGTTTAGATAGATGCCAATGTGATTTTGATCCCACTTGCAGATCAAATCTCCCTGCCGCAGTGAATTTGCTAGGTAATTCAACACTTTATTTTCCTCTAAATGCCTTGGGGCAGTAACAAACAGGAGCAACAGCTCCCCGCCCTTTTTGAGCGCCCGCTGCACGCTGAACCGGTCAGTGATCCGGGCAGTATTGCCCGTTTCCGCCCCAGAATTGGCAGCGTTTTTCAACCGCTGAATCAACATGCAGGTTTCTTCGCTTGGTTCCAGCCCCACTTCATCCTCTAATATCTTCACGCATTCCTTGAACTGCAAAATAGCATCAACATTGCGCCCTTGTTCCAGCAAGTATTTGATGATCGCCTGATGCAGTTTTTCCCGGGTTGAATCATAGTTAAGTGCATTGCGGCATACTTGAATAGCCTGGTTGAAATCACGGCGGCGTTCCACTAACAATTCTGCAGTGCGGAGAGCCACTTCGATATACTGCTCCCGCAGATTTGTCCGCAATGCTATTGTCCAGTCTTCATACAGATCTTCCTCTAAGAAGTCCCCCCGGTAGATCGCTAAAGTCTGCAGATAAACACTTAATGCCTCATCGGGATCAACGCAGTCCAGTTCATATCCTGTTTTCGTCATGCTTTGAAAATCGAACACATCCGTATAGAACCCGTCCGGTGGATCAAACCAGTACAATCCATTACAATAACTTATTACAGAGTGATTGTTCCCTTTCTTGCCTTTAGGAAACAAACTGCGCCGTAGGTTGTAGACAGTGGTATGGAGATTGTGGATTGAACTTTCTGGATCACTATTGGACCACAGCAGTTCGATCAGCCTATCCCTCGGTATCTTTTTCCCAGGATGTGAACTTAAATATTTAAACAAAGTAAGAGCCTTCTTGGATCGCCAATCCACGACGGGTATACAGTTTCCATCAACTTCGACCTGGAACGAACCGAGAAACCATACTTTGATCACTGTCACCTACCCTCCCCCACACTGACGTGACAATCACTGATCTATATTAAATTGTATGCACGAATTTACCTTCTGACATAATTCCAACTTTACAAAGTTTTCCTACACTTACCAAAACAACATGATATTAAAAGAGCTTATCCCATTTGATAAGCTCTTTTTCGGTAACATACACCTCTAATATGTGGGAATTTTTAGGCCGAAGGTTACCCGGTGCTTTTCTTTTTCCGAGTACCGGTAGGCTGCTTCCAGACTGCACTGCTCATCCAGGCTAAGCGTACCCTTCATGGTGTGGGAAAGTTCTCCCTGATCAATCGTTCCCTGATATGAGACCGACCACGATTCTCCTTGATAAGTGCAGCCAAACTCGAGTTTGGGCTCAGTGGTAACCGGAGGTTCATTTGTACTAGAATCACGGGCAGCGATTTCGACAGCATACAGATCGGCATGAAGCTTAAAATCTGATGTCAACCAGACCTCATCGCCGATCCCCAACCGGATCACCGGCAGCAGCTGCTCAGGTTGATTCTCTACAGCGGCCAGCAGACACAAGTATTCGTGTATCCGCCATCTGCCAGTGAAGTTATAGTCTAAAACGGGCCCATAGTAAAACTGCCCAGTAAGCTCACTGCTTTCTGATGCATATCTTCCTGAAAGATAGCCTTCCAATCCATTGCTGCCATAGGCCAGGCCAAATCTAAAATGTGAAGGAGGCAGTGCAGGCTTAACCTCTTCCTTGGCAAATACTTTTTCCAGCCCCGCGAGATTTCCGATGGGCACAATCGTTGAATCCCACGGAATTTGATCCACCTGAATCACAAATCCTGAGACAAACAGGGCAAAATAGCGTTTTTGCTCTGCTGCAGAAGCTGTTCTTGATATGGCTACTACCGCAACAGGTGCATCTGCTTCGCTTCCCACCCAGCTTGTCAGTTCCACCTGACTGACAGTTCCTAAATCACCCCTAAACCTCAGGGCAATCTGGGTTTGAACCCGCTGGTTAACAGCATCGATCTCCATAGGTGTCAAGCGTATCTGGAATAGATTATCCTCATCCTGCGTTGTCAAATTCATTTCACTGAGGCTCACGTCCAGCGGTTTAGCACCTACCGTTATCACCCAAGATGAATAGAAGGCCTGGGTGCCGCCATATTCCCCGGCCCCTTCCAGCTCAAGCTGGTAATGGGGAGCAGTAACTGTAAGTGCTTCGAGCAAGGAGGCATCCCAGCTTACTTCCCAACCAGCTTCTTCCGAACGGATCGAGCGGATCTTAAGCTGAGGCGTCAGGCTCTCCACCATCTCTCCGCTTAGTTCCACAAAGTGGATTGCGTAGCCGACCACCGGCTCCAAAGGCCTTGGCGTGTGGCGCTCCCAGCCCTCCTGCGCCAGCATTTGCGCCATTTCAGGGCTCCATTCCAGTAAAGAATCATTGGCCAATACAGAACTGGACAGCACTAATAACAGGGCGCTGAGGACAATAAAGGCAAATCTCATTTGTACCCTCCTCAACTACCTGATCACAGGGGTTACGAAGACCAAAAGCTCACTTTCAGCCTCTCGCGTCACATCTTTTCTGAAAAACCACCGGATGATGGGTATGTCCCCTAAAATGGGCACTTTGTCAGTATAATCAGCGCTGGCCTGCAAAGTCATCCCTGCCAACATTGCCGTCTGGCCGCTCTCCAAAAGAACGGTAGTGGAAATAGTCGAGTTTTTGACAATCAAGTCCGGCTTTGCCTCATTAAGGAAGTGACTGATTTCCGGTGAAATTGTAAGCATAACCTTATCACCATAGACTTCAGGCACCACCTTCAGCCGTACACCTACATCGATCCGTTCCGTGCGAGATGATGTATCGGTAGAACCGGGCAGCAGCAGAATCTGCCGATCCCCGATGAACAGTTCAGCTGTTTTGCCATCAGCCACGATGATCTTGGGATCAGCATGAACTTTGGCATATCCGTCTTTCTCCGCCAGCTTCAGCTGGCTTAACAGCGTACCGTAAAGATCAATGCCAACCAACAAACTGGAATCCATGTATTCCAGCTCAGACTGCCAATCCTTATTCAAGGTCTGCCCTGCTTGAAATGCGTATGAAAAGAGATTGGCCCCCATATCCTTAAGGTAACTTGTGGAAACTTCCGTAACTATAACCTGCACTTCAACCTGCTTTTCCGGCTGATCAATCTGGACAATCAAATCCAAAATCCGGCCCATCTCCGGCTCAGGGGCAGTGATCGTCAAAAGTTTGCCATCGTGCTGGCCTTTTACATATGCTGATAAAAATGAGGGCAAAGCGTCAATCACTTTGCTGGCATTTACGTGAGTTAGATAGACAACTTCACTGACTACCAGTTCACCAAAAGTTGTGCTTCTCGGATCCGGCAGACCTACTAAATAGAAGTCATCGATTTTCCGGAAGGTATACCCGCCCCCGATCAGTATCATTCGCAAAGCCTTTTCCAACGGCACATCCTGCAAGTCGGCAGTTATCGGCCCGCTCACGGTGGAATCGGCTATGATATTGACCCCGGTCTGCATGGTTATTTCACTTAAAGCTTCACGAATGTCCGTTTCAAACAGTAAAAGGTTGACTAATGGCTGATCATCGCCGGCTTCAACAATTACAGTCAGCATTAGAACTGTTAAAACTGAAATTATTACCTGAAATCCCCTTTTCACAGTGTGCATCCTCCACTCTCCATAAAGTTATGAGCTTCATTCTCTGCCATCCAAAATACCACCGTAAGCTCAAAAAAAACTAAAATTATCCGCGGAATTGCACCTAGATATGCTGAGATCTTGTGGAGATTTCAGGTATGCAGTTATGTGGAGCCCGGCTTTAGATCATAACCGAATCTCCTTTGGGAAGGCTTCTTTTCCCAGAATCCGCCACATTTTGTCAATATAAGCAGTGGTGTACGCCTGCTCAAGATAGTGGTAATAATACGCTGCCCTGTCGGTTAGGAAATACCGCCCTGCTTTTTGGAAAAGCAGGCCAAGCTTCTCCAAAAGCCATAACTCCAGGCCAAACATCTGCATAAGTGGAACGCCAACCGTCTTTTCAAAGCGTACAGGATCAAGCTCCATAAGATATGCGCTCCAAAACAGGTAATACGCCCCACGCTGACGCTTCGTAAAATCAAGGATGAGGGCAGTTGGCAGCTCTCCAGAGTCAATCCGCTTTAGATAGGCTTCAACAGAAAAGGTATTGATCTTGAACTGTTCCCACAGTAAAGTGGTGGCCGATACACCAAACCCAAGGAAGCTCTCCCTGGTAACAGAAGAATACCTGCCGGTCCCGGGATTGGCAAAAGTCCACACCGAAGTCCGCTGTTTCCCAATGCCCCTGCAGTGATCCACCAAAGCCTTCAGCATAGCCTTCTTCTCCGATTCCGGCAGAGGTTTGCAGCGGTTGTCGGCAAAGGTGAAATCAATGAAAGGATAAGTGGAAACCTGGGTGGCGCCATGGGCAAAAGCAATATCCACATCGGAAATCAGTATTTCCGCAGTCTGCCCCGGGATGGCAAAGATCAGATCCACATCAATAACAGTGAAACCTGCCTGACTGGCCAGTTCAACTTTGGCAGCTAGTTCCTCTTTGCTCCCCTTCCGACCTAAATTTGCCAAACTGCTCTGGTCAAATGACTGTACGCCAATGCTTATCATGGTTATCCCGGCCGTTCGCAGCTTTTGCAGAGTGTCAACAGTGATATCTTCAGGGTGAAGCTCAATCCCAATTCCTTCGCTGATGATGAAATACTCCTGCAGCTGATCAATGATGCCTTTGAGATCATCCACCAAAAGAGCCGGGGTCCCACCGCCAAAATAGAGGCTGGTGACAGTCTTTTTCGCAGGTAAACCTTCTCCCACAAGGGCGATCTCTTGATGCAAAGCCTGCACATACATCTCTGCAAGACCCTTTTCATAGCGCACTTTGCAATATGGGCAAAAACTGCAAAGTGAACGGCAAAACGGGATGTGGACATATAAGCCAAGTCCGTCTAAATCGGCATAATCAAGAGTGTTTGTCTGTTTTCTTTCAAACAGAAAAGGCCTGAAGCTCCGGGTTAACCAGGCCTTGATAATCCCAGTCAGCATACGGCTTCACCACTCCCCCTAAACCAATACTTGAGCCATGTATAAGCTCTTTTCCTTTTTGTGTCCATTTCCCTTTTTGGCTTTGAGCCTTTATGCAGCCGTTCAAGCCATGCGCTGCGGCTTGCTGTCCCGCTGCCATATTCCCCCGCTGGTTTCGGAGGGCAGCAGGAATTTCCAGTTCAAACCCTGAATCATGTGGATAAAAACCCAAGACTGGAGGCATTGCATGATGAACACCCGACGTGAACAAGTTGTAGAGGATTACCATGGAGTCAACGTTCATGATCCTTACCGCTGGTTGGAACAGTATCAGGATCCTGAAGTGCTGCAGTGGGCGGAACAGCAAAACGCCCTGACCCGGGCGTTTCTCAGTACGGTGCCGGAAAAGGTAACAGAAAACATCCAAGGCCGCCTTGCCCAATTGTGGAACTACCCCCGGTTTAATCTGCCGGTGAAGGCCGGCCAATGGTACTATTTCCGCAAAAATGACGGTTTGCAGAACCAGCCTGTACTTTACCGCCAGCAGGGACTCGGCGGTAAGCCCGTCACCGTGCTGGACCCGAACACCTGGAGCACCGACGGGACAGTGGCTTTGGAACGCTTTGTTCCCAGTGAAGACGGTTCTTTGCTTGCTTATACTGTATCCGAAAGCGGAAGCGATCGCCAGGTGGTTCGCATTCGTGATGTCAATGCCAACCAGGATCTGCCGGAAATAATCAAATGGTGCCGGTTTACCAGTATTGCCTGGGTGGAAAACCGTGGGTTTTTCTACAGCCGCTTTCCTGAACCGGGCACTGTCCCTCCGGAAGACGAAAACAACTACTGCCGGATCTACTGGCACCAGCTCAGAACTGACCAGGCAGAAGATAAACTCATTTATGAACAGCCTGAAGACAAAGAACTGGGGTTTACCGCTCTGGTAACAGAAGACCAACGTTATCTTGTCCTAGCCGTCTACCGCGGCACAGATTCCCGCAGCGGGATTTACTATCGGGAACTCGACAGCCAAGGCGGTTTCATCCGTCTGTTCGATGTAGGCGAGGCCATGTACAGCTTTTTGGGCAGCGATGACTCCACATTTTACTTCCTCACCGACTTTGCCGCTCCCCGCAGGCGGATTGTTGCCATAGCCCTAAACCAGCCTGGGCACGCACACTGGCAAGAACTGATCCCGGAGCAATCCGGTGTAATCGAAGATGCCTGCCTGACAGGAGGCCGTTTCGTTGTTTCGCTGATGGAGCATGCTTGCTCTAAGCTCGTACTTTACACCCAGTTAGGAGAATATGTCAAAGAAATCGCCCTGCCCGGGTTGGGATCCGTTTCCAGCATCTCAGGCAAGGCGAGCCACCAAGAGTTTTTCTTCCTGTTTACATCCTATACCTATCCAAGCCAGCCCTTCCATTATGATTTCACTAAGGAAGAGCTGACCCCGTTCGGTGAATCTACCCGGCGTTTCGATCCGGATCGTTTCATCGTCAAGCAAGTGTTTTACCGCTCCAAGGACGGCACGCAGGTACCGCTGTTCATCATGCATAAAAAAGGGCTGGCCCTGGATGGGACCAACCCAACTTTGCTGTATGGCTACGGAGGGTTCAACATCAGTGTTACGCCTTCATTCTCGCCTTTCCGGATTCTATGGATGGAACTGGGAGGGGTGTTTGCCGTGGCCAACATCCGCGGCGGCAGCGAATACGGCGAAGAATGGCACCAGGCCGGCATGCTTGCCAACAAGCAAAATGTGTTCGATGATTTCATCGCCGCTGCGGAATGGTTGATTGAGCAAAAATACACCTCTACTCAGAGTTTGGCCATCTATGGCGGCAGTAACGGCGGGCTCTTGGTCTCAGCCTGCATGATCCAGCGCCCGGATCTATATGGGGCGGTAATCAGTGCAGTCCCCGTCACCGATATGCTCCGTTATCACAAATGGACCGTAGGGCGCTATTGGATTCCGGAATACGGCAATGCCGATGAAAGTCCTGAGGATTTCCACTGGCTGTACAAGTATTCCCCGGTTCATAACGCAAAACCGGCTGAGTACCCCGCAACCCTGATCATCACCGCAGAGAGCGATGACCGGGTTGTACCGGCACACGCCTACAAGCTTACTGCTGCCCTGCAGCATGCCCAAACCGGCGATGCCCCTATTTTGCTGAGACTGGAATCAAAAGCGGGGCACGGGCATGGCAAACCGACAGCCAAAATAATTGCGGAGCAGACAGACATAATTGTCTTCCTGCTGAAAGTGTTCTGCCTGGATCACTGCCCCGACGCCGATCTGGATAGAAGATCATAGCGGTCCACCAAAATCAGGACGATGCCTGAAAGGGCCAGGGCAATCACTGCCCCTGCCGGCAGCCTTCCCCTGGTTTCTGCAGTAGTCAAATGCAGGTGCCAGGGGACCCTTTTCTCTTTATCGGCAATCCTCATTTTCCTAACGCGGTCTCTTCAAAACAACGATGACCAAGCGGCTGGCTCCATAGCCTTGGTTGGTGACAAAACAGCTGACCACTTCCCAACCATCCCGGCCGGCCTCATTCAGTGTGTCCGTAAACGTATCAATTTCCAGCAATCCCCCGGCAAAACCCTTGGTCTCAAACTGAAAAGTCTTGTATTCCCACTGCGTGCGGTTGGCCATAACAGACTCCTCCTAAAACCTAGCCTACCTGCAATCTAAAACACTCATCAACAGATATATGATTCTATTTAAACACAAATTGCAGTATGTCCTCCAATTTGGCCAAATCTCTTCATCTTTGAGGCTGCGCCTACTCCCAGTACACCATACTCGAAAGAAAGGGTATTCTCGAGCCAAAACATGCCAATAAACCAACACCGCCAGAATTTCGGCGGCGCTGGTTACGGCTTTTAGATAAACAGAGTCTTGCCGATGAAGAATTCTATCTCCTGTTGGCACTGCGATTGCATGGAAAGCGTCGGTCTTCGCGGCCTCCCAAGAGAGGAACACTCAAAGTCTTACCCTCGAGGTCACTCCAGCACTCTGCGGGAAAGTCTGCCAGTAAATAATCGATGCCCCAAACATTCGTATTCACCAACTTGAGATCGATCCCTTTGTTATAGGCCTTGGCACCAACGTTGACGCCGGTCACAAGCAGATCGATCTCATTTTGTGCAATCAAGGCGATCCCCCGCTGATGATCCGGCGAAACTTGGATCTCCAAATTAATCTCACCAAGCGCACCGTTCTTCAATCTCGTATGCTCCACCCATGCCATAATTGGGGGGTCAAACCGTACCCTATATGGCTCGTTCTCACAAGAACCATTTGCGGGGCTCTGCCCCACAAATGGAAAAAACAACAAGGTGACATTTTCAAAGAACATTGGCATAGCGCAGCTTGATTAACATTTTACAAAGCCAGATCCATTCCTTACCGAATTTGATCCTTACTTTACAGCCAGCGGGTTCCAGCCGTCCTTGCCCCGAAGCACGTTTTCGACAGTGTATTCCTCCGCTTCCTGGCTCGTGAGCACCTTTGCCCATTTGACCCGCTGATCGATTTTTGCTCCTGGCCCAGAGCTGTTGTATTCAGCATAGAACGTAGTCTTCTCCTTCGCTTCACTGCCCCAGTTGTGCCACCCCTCTGCCCTGATATGCTCACCCATGTAAGTATTGATAAACACAGTCTTGGCGAATTCCCGCCATGGCCTTCCCAGATACACTGAATCGGCAGGTGCATCTCCTGTCAGCCTGCAGTCAATGAACACATAACCGTATTTTTCACCTTCAGGGGTTGAAGCAGCAGTAACATAGCCGCCATGGCGATCGTGGGAAAAAATCTCACAGTTGTAAAAAACGGCTGTAGCGGAGCCAAAAATGAAATCGACATCGCCGGCAATGAAGCAGTTTTCGAAATAATGCCGGCCCATCCGCCGTTCATAATCATCCCGGGGGCTGTTGAAGCGATCCCCTGAGCCCGGCTTAGGCGGCAGCGGTGCGGTGAAGATTGTGTCCTGGTGGCCGAGAAACCGGCAGTTGCGGAAGATCACCCGATCCGCATCAATATATGCGGCCAAGGCTTGACCGGCTACTGCTCCTGGGCCAGCAGAATTCTCAAAGGTAATACCTTCGGCTGTGAAATCATCGCCTGTAATCAAGACACTGTAGGAGTGAAATGTGCCGTATTTCTCACCGTTAGGCCATCTTTTCACAGCACAGTCATCATAGGTAATTGTTGTCTTCCCAGGTTCGCCTTTCAAAGTAACCATTTTTTTGTCAATATGCAGTTTTTCGTAATACTCTCCTGCTTTTACGTCAATCACTGTTCTTACCTGATTGTCCTCCGGCACCTGATTAATGGCTTCCTGGATGGTTTTGAAGTCACCGCTTCCATCTTGAGCTACAATCACTTTGCACCTCTCCTTTGCTGTTGATGTTTCCAGTATACTCACTGTCTCTCCTTGATTGTATTTGTCGATAAAACAAATACTCCTCCATGGAGGCTAAAATAGAGTGCGAGTCTATTCCAATTTTACCTGTATGAAATCTTCACGATTAGGAACATTAACTAATGGAGGTGGTAAGTGTGAACGGCAATACAACCAGCTGGATTGTGACCATCTTGGGTGTGGTTGTCACAGCAATTGGGTACTTGATGCTGCCTGGAGAGTTTGCCGCCGGAGTCCTGGGATTCGGCCTTGCCCATATTGTGTTGGGCCTCCTTGATATGCTCCGCCCCACAGTCAGAACGTAACAAATAGCTCGTTTACAGCAACCAAACAAATTCACGGAAAGGATGTTGCCCATGTTTAACCCGTTCGACCAACAGCCAATGCTGTTAGGTGACGCAATTATGGATTGGGAAGAGCTTTACCCCAAGCCCTATTCCAAACAAACCGTCGACCCCTACACCAAAACCCGGGTCATTCTCATGAACGGTATTGAAGTCGAATCCACCTTGTTTTTACATCAATTCCACCGCAACTGCACCAACAACGAGCTGCGGCGGGATTTGGCTTTCCTGCGCCGCTCGGAACAGCAGCAGCAAAAACGGATCAACTGGCTGTCCCCCATTGATGAGACTCCGCTGGAAACAACCATCGGCTATGAACACCTGGCAGTGGATCTCACCGCCTGGCTGGCCCAGAATGAACCGGATCCTTATGTGAAGCAAACCCTGGACTTCGCTTTGCTGGAGGATTTCGATCATCTCTACCGCTATGCCAACCTGCTCAATTTTGACAAAAACATCCCTGCCCACAACCTGGTGCAGAATTACGTTGAGATCACTCCGGGAAGGCCCACGATAGCTGAGCACCGCCACCCAAACGATGCGGTTCGGTTCCCGGTCTGCTTCAAGTCCGCTGATGTTCAAACCAAATTGAATACGCTGATTATCACCAGTGCGGAACAGCAAACCATGAACTTCTACATGAACATCGGCGCCACATACTACAATGATCTCGGCCGGCAACTCTATCAAGAGATTGCCATGATTGAGGAACAGCATGTCAGCCAGTACGGATCTCTTCTGGATCCCAACTGCACCTGGTTGGAGAACCTGCTGCTGCATCAATACATGGAGTGCTATCTGTACTACTCCTTCTATCAGGACGAAGTCGATCCCTATGTAAAAATGATTTGGGAATCACACTTGTCCCAAGAAATCGCTCACCTGCACCGGGCGGCCGATCTTTTGCAGCAGTATGAAAACAAACATTGGAGCACAGTTGTGCCGGGCCCGTTCCCCAAACTGCTCCATTTCCATGACACCCGCGGCTATGTTCGGGATGTGATGTACCGGCAGACAGATCTGACAGCAGACTATGAATATGTCAAACCGATCTATGATCTTCCGGACAACCACGGCTTTTTCTGGTACCAGGACACAATCAACCACGATGTGGATATGGTCCCAAGCCATGCCGTCATTGCCGAACATCAGCGCAAATTCCGGAAAGACTACCGTTCGGAAGTGGATGTCCATCCTGTTGACGCGCTGAGAGACCGAACAACGGACAATACACAGATCGGCAGGGTCAAGCGGAGAGTCACCCAATATGTGTAAACAATAACAGCCACCGCAGTACCGCCTGCGGTGGCTGACTAAAGGACATGCCTATCCTTCCTTGCCTTCCTGATCGCTCTTGTCTTCGCCTTCCTGTTTTTCCTCACTGTCAAGCTTCACATACTCAGCCTCTTCCAGGTGGGAACTGACCTCAATACGAATCAAAGCATGGCGCAGCAGGACCTGAAGCTTGCGTATCTGTTGAGCTTCAGACTCTTCCTGGATCGTTGCTTCCGCCAGGCGGCGATCGGCTTCAGCCCGTTCCCGATCGATCTCTTCCGGCCTCTGGGCGATCGTGCTGAACACATTGACCCTGTCATCGCCAATTTCCGCTATTCCCCCAAAGACAGCCAGTTTCTTCTCCATACCGTCATTGATAATCCGGAAAATGCCGTCACCCAGTACAGCCGATACCGGGACGTGACCGGGAAGCACCCCCAAATCACCGTCGATACAGCGCATGATTACCATATCCGCCTTTTCCTCGAACTTGATTCCGCGAGGTGTGGTTATGACCAAATCAATTTTCTGCCCCTGCGCCGGGTTCGTCAGCTGTTTAGCCATCGCCACCACCTTGTACACTCCTGTATTTTTCCACTACTTCATCGATGATCCCCACATTGAGGAAATAGCCTTCCGGTATCTGATCATGAACTCCCTCGATGATTTCCCGAAAACCTCGGACCGTCTCCTCAAGCGGTACATAGCGCCCTGGAATCCCAGTATATTTCTCAGCTACATAGAAGGGCTGGGACAAAAACCGCTGGATCTTTCTGGCCCGGTTGACAATCAGCTTGTCATCGTCGGAAAGCTCGTCAATACCTAATATGGCGACAATGTCCTGAAGCTCCTTGTAGCGCTGGAGGATACTGCGGACGGCCTGGGAAACACGGTAATGCTCCGCCCCCACAATACTCGCTTCCAGAATCCGCGATGAAGACTCCAACGGATCGACAGCTGGATAAATTCCCAGCTCGACAATGGATCGGGATAGAACCGTTACCGCATCCAGATGGGCAAAGGTTGTCGCTGTCGAAGGGTCGGTAAAATCATCAGCCGGGACATATATTGCCTGGACAGACGTGATCGACCCCGACTTGGTGGAAGTAATCCGCTCCTGCAGCTCTCCAAGCTCAGTGGCTAAAGTTGGCTGGTACCCAACAGCACTGGGTGTGCGCCCAAGCAATGCCGACACTTCAGAACCTGCCTGGACAAAGCGGAAAATATTGTCAATAAAGAGCAGGACATCCTGATGCTTGATATCACGGAAATACTCCGCCATGGTTAATCCTGTCAAGCCAACCCGCATCCTCACTCCCGGAGGCTCGTTCATCTGACCGAAAATCAGGGCGGTGTTGTTGATCACCCCGGAATTGAGCATGTCGTAATAAAGGTCGTTCCCCTCCCGGGTGCGTTCGCCCACTCCAACAAATACGGAATAACCGCCGTGCTCTTTGGCAATGCTGTTGATCAATTCCATGATTAAAACAGTCTTGCCTACTCCGGCCCCGCCAAACAAGCCAATCTTGCCGCCCTTGGCGAACGGGCACAGCAAATCTACAGCCTTAATCCCTGTTTCCAGGATCTTCGGCTGGGCAATCTGATCTGCAAGAGGAGGCGGTGTGCGGTGAATAGGCCAGTACTCCTTGGCCTTGACTTCAGGCTTGTTGTCGATGGGCAGCCCCAGAACGTTGACCATCCTTCCCAGGATTTCCTCGCCTACCGGTACGGTAATGGGGGCACCGGTATCGACAGCTTCCATGCCCCGCCGCAAGCCGTCGGTGGGGTGCATCGCAATACAGCGTACGGTGTTGCCGCCGAGGTGCTGCACCACTTCAAGCACGATCTTCTCCTCACCCAAGGGAACATCGATCGCATTGTACAAATCCGGCAAAGACGCCTCAAAACGGACATCAATCACCGAACCGATGATTTGGGTAATCTTACCTGTATTCCTAACTGTCATCTGGTTCACCTTTGTTTATAATATTGGTGCCGCCGATAATCTCACT
>JAAYNP010000034.1 GCA_012520795.1 Bacillota bacterium | reverse complement strand
CCCACCAGAACAGAACGTCTTCAGTAGTAAACGGATGGCCGTCTGACCACTTTAAGCCTTCCCGCAAATAATAGGTGATGGTGGTGCCGTCCTCAGAGACTTCCCATCTTTCAGCCAGGTTTGGCTGTAACTCAGTCAAACTGGGGTTGTAGTTGATCAATGGCTCACGGACGGTCCTGTAATACCCGGTAGAGTCACTTGGGCCTCGATGGGCCATTCTGATAACTCTTGAGCTGTAGGTTCCGATTTCCTCGATTGGTTCAATAACCAGCGGATTTTTCGGCAACCTTTCTTCTACCGGTGGCAGTTCGCCTGAACGAACTTTTGCTGCCAGTGTTGGTGCTTCTTGATAGGCAAAAGCTGTCGCCGACAAGCCAAGTACCAATACCAGTGCAATTGTCAACAACCGAAAATTACGCATTGATACACTCCTCCTTTGAAATATTAATCCTCTATTTTTCATAAAATGGTGGTACTTTACCTGACTGATTCACCCCCTGCTTAATGTGTTCATAACACTATAATTCAACATTCAACAGCTAATTCCTTTTAGCAATGATTATTTTACTTTCTTGATGTAATGGCAATGACTGCCGGAAAGCGGCACGCGGCGCAAGGCCTCGCCTGGGATTGCTAATGTCCAAGCACAGCCGCATATACTTTAAGCAAACCATGGCGTTCGAGGAGGGTTCTGGATGCCAACGCCACCGTTTGCAGTGATATCTATCCGTGCTTTCAAACCTGCTTGGGCCGGCACTGTGGGAATCCTAGCCATTGTCATTTTCCTGCTGATCGCACAGCCAACCTTAATCCCGGCAGATGCACAGCTTGACGGATATGTCATTGCCATTGATCCAGGCCATGGGGGGCGGGATTCAGGCAGTTCCCATGCGGGTTTTTCCGAGAAAGAAATCACCCTTTTGCTCAGCCAAGCCATTGCAGAAGAAATCCAATCCCGCGGCGGCATCGCCATCCTTACCCGGACAACCGATACCGACCTGTGGGATCAGGTCACATATCAGGAGGAAATAGAGTATACAAAGCAGGAGTACGAACTGGATCAGCAGTTGGGCAGAAAAATCGATCCCCGCGACCGGGGAATTGCCCTGGGAACACGATTCCCACCCACCTACCGCCTGGGACTGCGGGCGCGCATCCTGACTGCCCAAAAACACAATGCCCATGTTTTGATCAGCATCCATACAAACCATTACCGGGCAGAAAGCGCCAAGGGTGCTGTGACTCTCTATCAAACCCACTCTCTGGAAAGCCGTCAGCTGGCAGCAGCCATCCAACACTACCTGAAGGAGCTGCTGCCCGGGCGGGCCGAACCGGGGATCAGCCCCGACAATTTCTTTATCCTCCGCCGCAGCCCGGTCCCTACTGTCTTGGTGGAAATTGGTTTTGTCTCCAACAAGCATGATCGGAAGTTCATGCTTTCTGAAGCAGGGCGGCAGGCAATCGCCAAAGCAGTTGCCGACGGCATTCAGGATTATTTCCGCCACTTGGCCGCCTGGGCCCGTTATTGAAGTTCCCGGCCTGATTCTATATAATTGAATGGACAAGCAGTCTAGCGACAGGGAGGGCACTATGGCAAAAAGGGAGCACCTGCTCAAATACGAAGGCTATATTTTTGATCTGGACGGCACGGTTTATTTAAGCAACCGCTTGCTGGCCAATGCGGATCAGGTAATCACTTACCTGCAAGAAATGGGGAAAAGGGTTTTGTTCTTATCAAACAAGCCCATTGAAAGCCGTGCTGCTTACGCTGAAAAACTGAACCGTATGGGCATCAATGCCACAATTGACAATATCGTTAATTCATCCTTGGTCACTGCCAGGTGTATCCACAGGGAAAAGCCGGGGGCTGCCGTCTATGTGATAGGAGAGCCGCCTTTGATAGCTGAACTTGAAGCTGCAGGCCTTAGAGTCACCGCCGATCCATTGGAAGCGGAGTTCCTGGTGGTGGCCTTTGACCGCACTTTCCACTACAACAAGCTCAACGATGCCATGATCGCGCTTAAAAACGGGGCACGCTATTTTGCCACCAACCCTGATCGAACCTGCCCTGTAGATGGCGGTGAGATTCCGGATTGTGCCGGCATGATGGGAGCCATTGAGGGTGCAACCGGAAAACGGCCGGAAATGATCTGCGGCAAACCTTCGCCCCAGATGCTGTCGGTTGCCTTGGAACGGCTGCAGCTGCCCATTGAGCAATGCCTGATGGTTGGCGATCGCCTGGAGACTGACATTCAAATGGGCATTGATCTGGGCATCGATACTGTGCTGGTGCTGACAGGCATTACCACCAGAGAAATGCTGCAGGCCAGCGCTGTCAAGCCCACTTACGTATTGGAAAGCATCGCCGGTTTCATGGAATGAATGCAAAAAGGACCTTGTAGCGAGGTCCTTTTCTAATCTGCGGCTTAAAAAAGCTACCGGCCGACAAATATCTGTGTGGCATAGTACATGGTGCCGTATTTGACAATACCAACACCGACATGGGTGTAAGCCGAAGAGAGGATATTGGCTCTGTGGCCGCTGCTGTTCATCAGGCCGTTATGAACCCTGGTCAGGCTTGCAGCTTTGGCCAGGTTCTCACCGGCAAGCTTGTACACCACACCGGCAGCGTCCAACAGCGAATGGAATTTGGACCTGGCGTAGTGGGCGACTTCTCCTGTCGAGGCCATCTCGTGGCTTTTTTCCTTCGCCAAGCCAACCAAAGTTATATCTATCTGAAGAGGGTTCAAGCCTCTGGCTGTCCGTTCCTGG